>JAGAWD010000229.1 GCA_017941585.1 Olsenella sp.
AGCTCGTCTATGTCGGCGTGGGCATCGCGCTTGCGGCACTTGAGATGATTCCCGACTATCGCGTGCTCGCAGGCAGATTTCTGCCGGCCTTCTGGGCGCTGACAGTGCTCATGCTCCTGGTGGTCTTTTCTCCGGCAGCCGGTGCCGACGCCTATGGCGCGACGCGCTGGATTGCGATAGGGCCCTTCTCGCTCCAGCCCTCGGAGTTTGCGAAGATTACGATAATCCTCACCGGGGCGGACGTGATGGGCGAGCTTCTGGGCAGCGGCAGCCCAAACTGGCGCCGCATCCTCTTCAGGGGAGGCATAGGGGTCGTCTTGCCCGCGGTTCTTATTCTTTCCCAGCCCGACAAGGGCACCGTCCTCGTGATCTCCGCCACGCTCGTTGTCATGGCGTACTTTGCCGGCGCGCCGTTAAAGGTCTACGGGCTTCTTGCGGGAGTTGCCGTCGTCGCCCTTCTGGCCGTCATCCTCATAGACGACTACGCGCGCCAGCGCGTCATCACCATGTTCAACCCATGGACGGATCCCGACGGGGCGGGGTACCAAATTATACAGGGCTTCTATGCCTTTGGGACGGGGGGACTATTCGGCCTCGGCATTGGTATGTCAAAGCAAAAGTATGCCTATCTCCCCATGGCGTACAACGATTTTATTTATGCTGTCATCGGTGAGGAGCTTGGTCTTGTGGGGACGGTGGGGATGCTTTGCGCATTTATTGCCCTGCTCTGGGCTGGTCTCCAGATTGCCCGCCACGCTCCCGACCTCACCGGTCAGCTCATCGCGATCGGATGCTCGTCGCTGCTCGTCTTGCAGATGCTTCTCAACGTCGGTGGCGTACTCGCCCTGCTCCCGCTCTCGGGCAAGCCCATTCCGTTCATTTCCTACGGCGGCTCCTCCGTCATCTCGAGCCTCTTGCTCGCGGCGCTGGTGCTGTCGGTCTCGCTGCGCTCCGAGCTTCCCGACACGGCCTACGACGAGCGGAGGCGTGACTTCAGCCTCACCGACTCCGAGAATGCCCTTGGCGCCTCTGGCGTGGGCGAGCCCGTCAGGAGGGGCAAGAGAATCCAGGGAACGGTCTCCGAGTCGTCTGCGAGGCGGGGGTCGTTTACCGTCTATGGCGGTGGCCGCACCGCCAGAGGGGACTCCCTCGACGGCTCGGGTGCCTTCGCGCCGCGACAGGGCGGACGTCCGCGCGAGCGCGGAAATAGAATCACAACGGACTCGCGTGGTCGCAGTCGCATTGACCTAGGGCCTTCTGCGGGCGAGAGATTGCGGAGAAACACTGGTCCAGACGTGCGTGGCGTAGATGGAGGCTCGCGCGCCGGGAGAAGGGGTGATAGGCGTGGCAGATAGGCTGAAAGTTGCGATTGCGGCTGGTGGCACCGCGGGTCACATCAACCCCGCCCTGGCTCTTGCCGAAGAGCTCGTGGCGCGCGGGCACGAGGTTTACTTCTACGGACAGCCTACGCGCCTTGAGGCCACGCTGGTGCCTCAGGCGGGCTTCCCCTTCACCCCCATGGACGTGTCGGGATTCGATAGGGCCCGTCCCTGGACGCTCCTTACGGCGCTCTGGAAGATGCGACGTGCGGAGGGGGCGCTTGACGCGGGCTTTAGGGAGCATGGGGCGCCCGACGTCGCGATTGGCTTTGGTGCGTACATCGAGCTGCCTCTCATCAACTGGTGCAACAAACATGGCATTCCCACGGTGGTGCACGAGCAGAACTCAGTGCCCGGCCTCGCGAACAAGTCGTCTGCCGGTAAGGTCAAGAGCGTCTGCGTCTCGCTGCCAGTTGCCATCGATGCGTTCAAGGACCGGGTCGGTGCCGGCACGCAGATCATCGTCACCGGAAACCCCGTGCGCAAGAGCGTCATCGAGGCCACCAGGGAGGACGGCCGCATGCACTTCGGCGTTCCCGAAGAAGCGACCCTGCTTCTTGTGTTCGGCGGAAGCCTCGGTGCGCGCCACCTCAACCAGGGGGTCACTGCTCTTAAGGACGAGCTTCTCTCCCGAAAGGACCTCTACATCATCCACTCGACCGGAAAGGACGAGTACGACTCCGTCGTGAAGGCTCTGAATCTCAGTAAAGATGAGGTCGCACGCTGGCAGGTGATGCCCTATATAGACAGAATGGGAGAGGCGCTGGCCGCGGCGGATCTCGTCCTCTCGCGGGCGGGCGCGTCGTCGGTGGCCGAGATTGCCGCCCTCGCCACCCCGAGCATGCTCGTTCCCTATCCGCTGGCGACGGCGGATCACCAGACGACCAATGCGCGCTACCTCGTCGACGCGGGTGCCGCCATTATGATGCCCGATGACGAGATCGACACTCCCGGCTTCGCCTCGAGCCTCTTCTCCCTGATCGATGACGAGTCGAAGCGCGCCGACATGGTTGCTGCCGCCAGGGGGCTTGGACAGGACAAGGCGGCCTCGGCACTCGCAGACCAAGTGGAGAGTGCTGCGTCGCTAAGGGATTAGTGCGTGCATTCTAGTAAAGTAGTGAAAAGCTCGCGCATGCGGGCTTACCGACTGTTGTCATGAGAGAGGCACCCATGAGAGATTTCACGGAATCCATGCGTGTGAACAGCGCGCATTTTATCGGCATCGGCGGAGCGGGCATGAGCGGCATCGCGCTCGTGCTGCACGAGCGCGGCTGTAGGGTAAGCGGCTCCGATCTCAAGGAGTCCCGCTACGTGAGGTCGCTCGAAGACGCTGGCGTTAAGGTCTTCCTTGGCCATCAGGGTCCCACCATCGACGAGGTCATGCCTGACGTCGTCGTCACGTCCTCCGCAATCCCCGAGACCAATCCCGAGGTGATACGTGCGCGCGAGCTTGGGATTCCCGTGTGGCCCCGTGCCAAGATGCTCTCTTTCCTCTCGCTCGACGCGACTACGATCGCAGTTGCGGGAACCCACGGCAAGACGACCACGTCCTCGATGGTCGCGACGATGCTTGACCACCTCGGCATGGACCCGTCGTTTCTCATCGGCGGGATCGTCGAGGAGTATGGCACGAACGGCAGGAACGGTGCGGGAGGGTACTTCGTCTGCGAGGCGGATGAGTCCGACGGGTCCTTCCTCTACCTTGACCCCGACGTCGTCGTTGTGACCAACATCGAGGAGGACCATCTCGACCACTACGGCACGCTCGAAAACATCGAGAAGACCTTCTGCAAGTTCATGGACCTCGTCGGCGAATCAGGCTGCATCGTCATCAACGGCGACGTGCCGCACTATGTCGAGCTCGCCAACTCTTGCGGGCGCAAGGTGCTCACCTATGGCTTTGACGAGTCGAACGACTACGTCTGCCTGCCAGAGGACACCCACCACCAGCTCGAGAGCCATTTTGGCGTGAGGATGCCCTCCGGAGAAATCCTGAGCGTCACCCTGCACTCCAATCCCGGTCGCCACAACATGGCGAACGCGACGGCCGCGATCGCGGTGGCGGACGCAATCGGTGCGAACGGGAGCAAGGCTGCCGCCGCGCTCTCGTCGTTCAAGGGGGCGCATCGTCGCTTCACCCACGTGGGCGACGTGGGCGGCATCACCGTCGTCGACGACTACGGTCATCACCCGACAGAGATCAAAGCAACTCTCGCCGCCGCCAAGAACCTTGCCTACGACCGCATCGTGTGCGTGTTCCAGCCGCATCGCTACTCGCGCACCCAGGCCCTTGCCGATCAGTTCTCCCACGCGTTCGATGACGCCGACGCACTCGTTGTCACAGAGGTGTTCTCCGCGGGCGAGACCCCCATTCCTGGCGTCACGGGCAAGTCGATTTCGAAGAGGATCGAAGAGGCGGGCGGCGTCGACGACGTGACCTTCATCGCGAAGCGCAAGGAACTCGTGCGCCATCTCGTCGACGTCTGTCGTCCCGGTGACCTGCTCATTACCCAGGGCGCGGGCGACGTGACGGCCATTGGCCCGATGTTTATCGCCGCCAAGCAGGAGGCCGAAGAGGGAGAAGGGGCCTAGGTGGGCGCTTTCAACGCATACATGGCGCTTTCAGGCGCTTTTGACGCGGACGTGGCGCAAGACGAGTTGCTCTCACATCACACCACCTACCGCATCGGTGGGCCTGCCGACCTGCTGGTGACAGTGCATAGCTATCCGGCTCTTCTCAAGACGATCGAGCTCCTGGACCGGGAGGGGGTCGACTGGGTCATCCTGGGCCGTGGGTCCAATATCCTTGCATCAGACTCCGGATACCGCGGATGTGTCATCAAGCTCGGGCGCGAGTTCTCTCGCATAAGCTTTGGGGAGGAAGGCCTGGTCTCTGCGGGAGCGGGGGCGCTCCTGTCCAAGCTCGTGAACGAGACGCTCTCCCGGTCTCTCTCGGGTATCGAGTGCTGCGTCGGCATACCCGGCACGGTGGGCGGCGCCATCTCCATGGATGCGGGAACCAGGCACGATTGGATCGGACCTCGCGTTGACAACGTTGTCACGCTGCGTCCAGGCGAAGGCCTGCATCGCTACGAGGGGTCTGACGTCGACTGGGGATATAGGTACACCAGCCTTCCGACAAACGAGATCATTCTCGAGGCAACCCTTCGTCTCGAGCCTGATGACAAGAAGCGCATCGCCGACAGGATGAACCACCTAGTCTCCAGGAGAAGACTTCGGCAGCCTGTCGGAAAACCGTCCTGCGGTTCCGTCTTCAAGAACCCGCCCGACCAATCTGTGGGACAGCTCATCGAATCGTGTGGCCTCAAGAGCTATGCGGTGGGTGGTGCGATGGTGTCCGATAAGCACGCCAATTTCATTGTGAACACGGGCGGCGCTACTGCCGCGGACGTTGTGTCGGTCATTCGCCACGTGCACGACTGCGTACTCGAGCGTCACGGCGTCGACCTCGCGTGCGAGGTTAAGCTTCTCGGTTTTGACGCCTAGGAGAGCGCATGGCAACGGATAGGCAGCCA
>JAGAWD010000018.1 GCA_017941585.1 Olsenella sp.
GGCCGGATGGCGGCACCAGGCGGCGCGGCGGATGATCTTTGTGCCGGTCCGGTCGGGGAAGGTGGCCTAGCTAGCCACCGGACCGGCCGGACCATTTCGCCATGCGCGCTTGACACGCTGATGAACATATGAAAAGTGGCTGTGGTGGACGATTGGCCGAGGCGCCCAGGCGCAAAAGTGCTTCGAATGGACGATTCGGGAATCCACGCGAGGCGGTTTTGCGCCTGAGACCCAGAGGTGGGATCACTGGGCATTTTGCGCTCCACTCTCCCCACGATAGCTCGGTCGAGGCCACCCTACGCACGGGCGTGTCGCCCAAGCAGTCAGCCGGAAGATTCGGAGGATCGAACTTTTGCATATTCGCACGCAAGCCACGCGCCGAGACGTCCGCAAGCTCGCATACCGCGGGATTATGATCGTCCACCGCCCTCCTCCCGACGCGCTCGCAAACGAGACTGCGGAGATGGACAAGGCAGTCGCCACCAACAAAGAGCCAGGCCACAGGACGAGCGACGCCGCTGACTGGCAGGCCGACATGCTCGGGGGCGACATGGATGAGGGATGTGTGACCGTGAGCTGCGAGACCGCGAGCTGCACGACCGTGGGCAATGGCATCAGCCACATTCGCGAGACCCGCAGCCGCAAGGAGATTGTCGACGGCCTAACAAGGGACTCCGAGGTCGCGTAGACAAACCTCGAACGATCGTAGGCGGCATCCGGCCCGCGTAAACAAGGAGCCAGCAAGAACCAGCACGCGCGGGCGAAGCACTAGCCCGCGTAGACGACGGCCTCGAGCGGGCGCAGCGTGCCCGCCTTGGGCGCCTCGTGCGTGCCCAGAGCCACCTTGAGTCCCTCCACGAGCGACGCATCGAAGGAGACGCCACCCTCGGAGAAGTTCGCAAGCACCACCGCGCGCTCCGTGCCATACGTGCGCTCGAACGCATAGACCTCCTCGCTCTCGGCGAGAAGCTCCCGGTAGTCGCCCGCAACGAGAACGGGAAGGTCGCGTCGCAGCCGGGCGAGGGAGCGGTACCACGAGAGCACCGACGCCGGGTCGCCGTCCTCGGCCTCGACGTTCTGGCTTGCATAGTCGTCGTGCACGGGAAGCCACGGCACGCCCGTCGTGAAGCCGGCGTTCTCCGAAGCGTCCCACTGCATGGGCGTGCGCGCGTTGCCCCTGCTGTAGGCATGCACGCACGCGAGGGCCTCCGCCTCAGAGAGTCCCGCCGCGAGCGCCATCTCGTACTGGTTGCGCGACGAGACGTCGTCGTAGTCGTCGATAGAGGGCCAGGCGACGTTGGTCATGCCCAGTTCCTCGCCCTGATAGAGGAAGGGTGCGCCCCTCAGCGTCATGAGCACGCAGCCTAGCACCTTGGCAGCGGCGCGCTTGTCGCCAGCCGCAGGCAGGAAGTGATCGGGCGAGCGTGGTTGGTCGTGGTTCTCGAGGTAGATGGGATACCAGCCGTTATGGGCAGTCGCCTCCTGGCTGGCCGAAAGTGCGCGCTTGAGGTCGGTGAGCCTCCAGTCGGCGGGGCGATACCAGATCTCGGTCCCGCCGAGCGGCACCTTCACGTGGCCGAACTCGAACACCATGTCGAAGACGCCCTCGTCGCCCACCCAGAGCGGCAGGTCCTTGGGCTCGACCCCGTTGGCCTCGCCGACGACGAAGGCGTCGGTCCCCTCGAGCACCTCGCGCCGGAACTCGCGCAGGAAGTCGAGGATGCCCTCAGTGTTGGCCGTGGCCGCGTGGATGTCTGAGAGGCCGTCCGAGGCGTCGGGTGCTCCGTCTCTCAGCTCCGGTTTCTTGATGTAGGTGATCGCGTCCATGCGAAATCCGCCGACGCCCTTCTCCAACCAGAAGCGGGCCACGCGGAAGAGCTCGGCGCGCATTGCGGGGCACTCCCAGTTGAGGTCGGGCTGGAAGTCAGCGAAGGTGTGGAGGTAGTACTGCTGGCGGGCCTCGCTCCAGGTCCACGCCGAGCCGCCGAAGATGCCGCGCCAGTTGGTGGGGGCGCCGCCGTCCGGCCTTGCGTCACGCCAGATATACCAGTCGCTCTTGTCGTTCTCGCGCGAGGACGCCGACTCGGCGAACCACGCGTTCTCGCTCGAGGTGTGGTTCATGACGAGGTCCATCACGATGCGGATGTTGCGCGTGCGGGCCTCGGCGATGAGGCGCTCCATATCGGCCATCGTGCCGAAGCGCGGATCGATGTCAAAGTAATCCGCCACGTCGTAGCCGTTGTCGCGCATGGGCGAGCGGAATACCGGCGTGAGCCAGATGGCACCGACGCCGAGACTCGCGAGGTAGTCGAGCTTCTCCGTTATTCCGGCAATGGTACCCGTGCCCTGGCCCGACGTGTCGAGAAAGCTCTTGGGGTATGCCTCGTAGACCACGGTGTCCTGCCACCACTTGAGCTGGCCGCGACGCTCGGCGGCCGAGGCCGCGGGGGCGGCATCCGGCGAGGTCGGCGACGTCGCTGA
>JAGAWD010000230.1 GCA_017941585.1 Olsenella sp.
CGGAGCCCAAGCCCGAGCCGGAGCCCGAGCCCGAGCCGGAGCCCAAGCCCGAGCCCAAGCCCGAACCCGAACCCGAAGCTCCAAAGGGCATTGAGATGTACCGCATGTACAATCCCAATTCGGGCGAGCACTTCTACACCGCATCTAGTCTCGAGCGCGGCCATCTCATCTCGGTCGGTTGGATATACGAGGGCGTGGGCTGGATTGCCCCCGAAGAGGGCGCGCCGGTCTACCGCCTCTACAACCCCTACGTGGGTGACCACCACTACACGATGAGCGTTCCAGAGCGCGACATGCTCGTCTCCGTTGGCTGGACCTACGAGGGCGTTGGCTGGAACTCCGCGGGCGATGATGGCGTGCCGCTCTGGCGCCAGTACAACCCCTACGCCTCCGCGGGTGCGCACAATTACACCACGAGCGGGGCAGAGCGCGACATGCTCGTCTCCGTTGGCTGGTCTCACGAGGGTGTGGGCTGGTACGGGCTCAAAGCGTAAGGCCAGTACGACATCTGACGCATTGAAAGGGCGGCTCCTCCACGTACGGGGGACCGCCCTTTTCTACCTGCGGCGTTCCTTGTGACGACGTGATGCGGGTACGGATTGCTCAGGTTTTTTCCATGCTCAGGTCGCAATCATTGTATTGCAGAAGTATGTTCATCTGCGTTATTATTTCTCGCGAGGTGATTATCATGCAGAAGTCAGCAACGCTTAGCCTACGGGTCGATCCCGCCGTGAAGCAGTCCGCCGAATCCGTCCTGTCGCAGCTCGGCCTCTCCATGTCTACCGCCGTCGACATGTTCCTCCGCCAGGTGTCGCTCACGGGTGGGATTCCGTTCAGGGTAGCCCTCCCCGAGGCTCCCCGCTCCATCGACGTGGACGAACTGAACGACGAGCAGCTCTTCGAGGCGCTGTCGCGCGGCCTCAAGGAGGCAGGCGAGGGCGGGGGCGTGGAGGCATCCGCCGCATTCGCCCGTCTGAGGGAGGAGCTCATCGGTGCGTAGGTACGAGGTTCGCCTGACACCCTCGGCTATGTCCCAAGTTGCGGACGCTGTCCGTTTCGTGCGCGACGACCTCAACATGCCACAGGTGGCCGCCAGGCTTATGGAGGAGCTTGAAGAGGCGGCCGCGGGCCTTGCGAGCATGCCCAAAAGGTTCCATGCGGTTGACGTCAAGCCGCTTCTCTCGGCAGGGGTCCGTCGCATGAACGTCCGCAAATATTCGGTCTTCTACAAGGTAGATGAGGCGAGCTCGGCGGTGGACGTCTTCGCCGTGCTCTACGGGACGCCCTCGGGCGAACGAATCGGGAGAGTCTTTCTCGGCGGCATGGAGGACGGTCGGTGAGCAAAATCGAGTGGGAATAGCTCAGCACATTATCGCGAGGTCTTGCTGATGGCGCCTGGCTCGTTACGCGCAGATGCTACCATCACGCCATGGCTAGGCACCCGTGCGTGAGGGGGGTCGGTAGGGTTCGGAGGCCATGCGGTCGCTTGACGTTCCCTCGCTTGGCGCACCGCGTTGCGCCGGAGTCTCTCGCCCAATCGTCCACTCGCGGCCGTTTTGCGCTCCGGTCCCGCGCGTCATCGTTATCTCGGGCTGGCATTTTTGCGTTCTTCGCATCCACTAGGAGCCGCGAAGAGACTCATTGTTCGTAAGGCTGTGCACGATGCCCCGTTGCACCCAGAAGCAGGCGAGGCTTTCGTCTCCCGACATGGTAGAGCCCCGGCAGGTGCGTTGCCGTACCTTCCGGGGCTCTCTTGCGATTATTGGGTGCGACTGATGCTTAGGAGATGTCGTTCATCTGGGTGCGCCGACGGATGGCTATGGCCGTGCCAATGCATCCGCCAGACAGTATGGTTGCCATGGAGCACGCGAGCGACAGGAGGCTGGTCGCGTCATCCGTCTTGGGAATCTTTCCGCGTGTGGTTATGGTCTCCTTTGGTCCGCCCTGGGGAACGGGCGTTTTCGTGATTCCGGGAGTACCGGGAGTACCGGGAGTGCCAGGCGTACCGGGAGTGCCGGGCGTACCGGGGGTGCCGGGGGTACCGGGAGTGCTGGTGTTGGTGACCGTGAAGCCGGAGGCCGCGTCGCCCGTGACCTCGCTGGCGTATCCCTCGACCTCGTCCTCGGCCACCGAGTACGCGATCTCGACGCCGTGGTCGCGGTACTTGGCGAGGCCGTCGAAGCTGCCGGCCCAGCCGTCCTCGGCGGTCAGCGAGAGCGTCCTGCCGGTGTCGGCGCCGTCGGCGAGCAGGCGAACGGTGGCCCGCTCGCCCTCGGGGCCGACCCACCTCTTGTCGACGTGGACGGAGACGGTCTCGGTAGTGTTATTGAACGTTATGGACGCGACGGCCGCACCACCCACAGTGATCTGGGGAATGCACTCTAGCGCGCCGTCTCCGTCCTCATCGACGGGGGTGACCGTTACCGTGTAGACCGAGTCATCCAAGATGTACCCAATCGCGTCTTGGTCGGGTGACTCCCTCACGGAATAGGAGAATGTCTTCCCCATGTCCTGCTTGCCGTATGAGATGGGGTCAAAGGTGACGGTGCCGTCCGGGGAGTTCTGCTTCGTCTGCAGGACGCTGCCGTCCGAGTCGAGAAGCTCAATGGAGAACGACTCGTTTCCAGGCGCGAGCCCATCGACGGTCTTCAGGGCGGTTATCAGGAGGGATCCACCGACCTTCTTGGTCTTGGTGACGTTGCCACCCACGGTGTTCTCTATAGTGACGCCGACCGGGACGTTGGAGAAGTCGGTGACGATGGTGACCGTCTGCCGGGAGCTCGCGGGGATGGCCTCCGCGTTGGTGATGGACACCGAGTGGCTCTCCTCGTCGTAGGTCAAGTTGAAGTAGTCGGATCCGTAGGAGTCCACGTAGGCGACGCGAGCGTCGAGTGCGTCGGTGAGATTTATCTCGTTGGCTTCGAAGGCTTGGTCGTTCTCGAAGACGATGGTGTAGGTCACGGTCTGGTCGTCGGGATCGTCGCTCACCTCAACCTTGTCCACGCTCTTGTAGCCTATCGAGCTGCTGTAGCCTGACATGGGCTTTAGTGTGAAGCTCGATATCTCGGCGTCGGGGCCGTTTTCGCCCACGTAGCTGATGGATGATCTGTTCGTGAGCCTTACCTTCGTTCCGGCAGGCACCGTCGCGTCGTAGTAGATGCGAAAGAACTTCGTCCCGTCGAGCATGTCCGCAAAGTTGAAGGACATCGCGTTTCCCGATACGGTGACGATCCGTGCCACCTCGTCGGCCGGGAGCTCTGGTCCCGTCTGCCCGTCTGCGTACTCCGTGACGATCCTTATGGACGACGGGTCGAGCGACATCTCGGGAGGCAGCTCGTCGGTGACCGTGGCTCCCGTCATGGCCGACATCCGGGGGTCGACCTCGATGGCATACGTCACGGTGACGTCCCTGTCCTGGTCGAACACGCCAGAGCTTGCGGTGTCTTGGGTGTAGCCCTCGCCTTCGTAGCCCCACTTGATGATGCCGCGCGTCTCTGGGCCGACGCCACCTCCGTGGCTGCCCGCGCCGACCGATATTGTTTTGGAGACGTCGCCGACGGTCACCGTGGCGGTCGTGGAGGAGTCGGACTCATTCTTGCCGAAGGCCGAGATGGAGAAGGATCCGGATATGCCATTGGTGGCATTCTCGTTGAAGACGAGCTTGTACTGGCCATTGCCCAGGTCGATCTTCTCCGCGAACACCTGCGAGCTGACGGAGAGCGTGACGTCTCTCAGGGCGTCTGACACGGTGACCAGCACGTAGTCGCCTGCGTTTATCTGGCCGTGGTCTATCGTGTACTTGACGTTGAAGGCTGCGTATTGGCCGTTTGCAATGGAATCGCTCTCCGTCGTTATCGTCGGATGGAAGAAGGCGGACGCATCGGTCCCCTCGGCCTGTGTGTACAGCGTGCTGTCGTCGAGAGTCGCTGCGAGTCCGCTTGCGGACGCGGCCGACTCGACGGAACCCGAGCGCTCGTCGTCGGCATTCGTCGCAATCGTGACGGAACCCGTTGCTCGCTCGTCTGTCTTGGCAACGTCGTTGGGTCCCCTCTCCGCGGCGTCGTTTGTGGGAATGACAGCGTCTTCTGCGGTAACGCCAGGGGCGTGGTCGGAGACGATGGCAGCGTCTCCGACCTCCTGCGCAAGCGCCTGCGTCGCGCCGCCGGGGATACAGATGCCGAGCGCTTCATGGTTGCCGCCGACGAGGTTCGCTTCGCGAGCAAGCTCACCAACAAGGTTCGCTACAACAAGGAATGGTGGAGCATGGTCGAGCTCGACGAGTTCGAGTGGAACGACGACCAGGGTCCCTTCGGCAAGTCCTACGACCTGCTGGGCGACGGTTCCATCCAGCTCATCAACATCCCGGGCCACGCCGACGGCCTCTTTGCGGTGAAGGTCACGAACGAGGAGGGCAGGTTCGCGCTGCTCTTCTCCGACGGTGGCTACGCGGCCAAGAGCTGGCAGGAGCAGATCACCTCCGGCATTGCGGCCGACAAGGAGAAGCAGAAGAAGTCGCTCGCATGGATCCGCGAGCAGTCACTCGACCCGATGTGCGTGGAGTCGCTCGCTATCCACGACCCCGACGTCGAGCCGCACGTCATCGAGTTCTAGGAGCGTGAGACTGCAGGCGGAGGCAAGGCCCTTGCGACCGCCTGCTTGGCATGGGGAGGACCGTCATCACGTGACGGCTCACGTGTCCGCACGTCGCCTACGCGCTCGCCCCGACGGCCGCAGCTGCTGCGCCAAACCCGCGTTCGAGGTCGGCGATGATGTCGTCTATGTGCTCGGTTCCCACGGAGAGGCGAATGGTGCCGGGCGTGATCTGGGCGTCGAGCAGCTCGTCCTCGGAGAGTTGGGAGTGCGTGGTGGTCGCTGGGTGAATGACGAGGCTCTTCACGTCCGCCACGTTGGCAAGCAGCGAGAAGACCTGTAGGCTGTCGATGAACGCGTGCGCCTCCCGCTGCCCACCCTCGATCTCGAACGTGAATATCGACGCACCGCCGTTCGGGAAGTACCTCTCGTAGAGCTCGTGGTCGGGGTGGCCAGGGAGGGAGGGGTGGTTCACGTGTCTCACTCCGTCGTGCGCGGAGAGGAACTCGACCACCCGCTTCGCGTTCTCCACGTGGCGCTCTATCCTCAGCGAGAGGGTTTCCACCCCCTGCAGCAGCAGAAACGCGTTGAACGGCGAGATGCACGCACCCGTGTCGCGCAGCAGCACTGCCCGGATGTAGGTGACCAGCGCGGCCGGCCCGGCCGCGTCCGCGAAGGAGACGCCGTGGTAGCTCGGGTTGGCGTCGGCTATGGGCGCGTACTTGCCCGATGCCTTCCAGTCGAACGTTCCACCGTCTACGATGATGCCGCCGAGCGTCGTTCCATGGCCCCCAATGAACTTGGTCGCGGAGTGCACCACCACGTCGGCCCCGTGCTCGATGGGACGGAAGAGGTACGGCGTCGCGAACGTGTTGTCGACTACGAGGACGATGGAGTGCGCGTGCGCGAGCCTCGCCAGCGCATCGATGTCGGGGATGTCGCTGTTGGGGTTGCCCAGCGTCTCCACGAAGATGGCCTTGGTGTTGGGACGGATGGCCGCCTCTACAGCCGCGAGGTCGTGGATGTCGACGAAGGTGGTGTCTATCCCGTAGAGCGGCAGGGTGTGCCCGAGCAGGTTGAAGCTTCCCCCGTAGATGGTCTTCTGCGCGACGATGTGCTCGCCTGCCTGGGCGAGTGCCTGTATGGCGTAGGTAATGGCCGCCGCCCCGCTCGCGAGGGCAAGTGCGGCAGTGCCGCCCTCGAGCGCCGCTACGCGCTTCTCGAGAACGTCTTGGGTGGAGTTGGTGAGCCTGCCGTAGATGTTGCCCGCGTCCGTGAGGCCAAAGCGAGCGGCGGCGTGGTTGCAGTCGTGGAACACGTAGGAGGTCGTCTGGTAGATCGGAACGGCGCGCGAGTCGGTCGCCGGGTCTGCGCTCTCCTGTCCCACGTGAAGCTGGAGTGTCTCGAACTTGTAGTCTGCCATGATGGTTCCCTTCGCCAGAGTGTTTGTTGGTTTCTGCGTCGGCTCCGTTAGCGGGGCTTCGACTCCCGAACACGTGACGCGTGAGACCACCCTTGCGGCAGGTGCGCTAGCGCCGGGATGCCGGCGCGGGGGAGGGGGTCTCGAGCCGTGCCCGGGAGACGGACATTCGGCGGCGCATGTCATGCGTTTCGAAGGTGCGCGTGTCCATTTCCTCCCCCCTCTCCTCTCGTGAGAACGTTTGTGATAAGTTATACCTACCAACCTAGTATGTCAATAGGTTTTTGGAGGACGAATGATTTCAACGAGGGGTCGCTACGGCATCAGGGTTCTCGTCGACCTTGCGGAGCAGGAAGGCGAAGACGGGCGCTTTGTCGCGCTTAGGGATATTGCCGAGAGACAGGGCATATCTGAGAAGTACCTGCAGCATGTCGTGAAGCTGCTGGTGGAGAGAGGTCTGCTCGTGGGCGTGAGCGGCAAGGGCGGTGGCTACCGTCTTGCGAGGGATTCTCGCGAGTGCAGCGTTCTGGAGGTGCTCGATGCGGCGGAGGGCACGACTGCGCCCGTGGCCTGCCTCACCGAGGGGGCGGCGCCCTGCGAACGCGCTTCCGTCTGCAAGACGCTTCCCATGTGGAGGGGCTTTTATGCCCTCACGCGCGAGTACTTTGGCGGCATAACCATCGCAGACCTTGCGGATGGAACGGCGGGCTCGACGGAAGGCACGGCGGGCTCGACGGAAGGCACGGCTGGCTCGACGGAAGGCACGGCGGGCCTGGCGGATGGTGTGGTGGACCAGACGCGTGGTGCGACGGGCTCCCTATAGTCCCAGGAGCGACCGGTAGATCCTCTCGTCCTCGCCGGTGAACACGTTGAACACTACGCGCTCGTCGGAGCCTCTCTCGTCCAGCCATCGCTTTGCCGTGCGCACGGCGATTCCTGCCGCCTCGTCCTGTGGGAAGCCGAAGAGGCCCGTGCTGATGCAGCAGAAGGCGACGGAGCGAAGGCCGAGGCGCGCCGCTGCGTCGAGGCAGCTCTCGTAGCACGACGCCAGCTGCTCGCGCTGAAGGTCCGACGGGCGTCCCTGCGCGATGGGGCCCACCGTGTGGATGACGTGCCTTGCGGGCAGGTTGTATGCCGAGGTCACCTTGGCGGCGCCCGTCGGCTCCTCGTGGCCCTGCTCTGCCATGATCCTCGCGCACTCAAGCCGCAGCTGCACGCCGGCGAAGGTGTGGATCGCGTTGTCGATGCAGTGGTGGCCGGGGACCCAGCAGCCCAGCATCTGGGAGTTCGCCGCGTTTACGATGGCGTCGGCGGCGAGCGTGGTTATGTCGCCCCGCCAGAGGCGAAGGCGTGGGTCTCTGGGGGAGGGCGTGGCCTCGCTCACGTCGTGGACGCCCTGCTCCTCGATCAGGGCGCGGAGAAGCTCGTCCTGCCTCTCGAGGAGTCCCGCGTCGGCCGGAATCGGGGGCCGCGTGTTGACGAGCGCGCGGAAGACGGTCCACAGCTCGCTTGGGGACGTCGTGTTGGGAGCCTCGGCGCCCCGCTCGCGCGCGAGGTCCCGCACGAGGCCTTCCAGAAGGGTTGCCTTGCGCTTCTCGTCCATGTCTGCCTCCTGTCACTCGTTCTGGGCGAGAAGGTCGCCCAGTACCTGGTCTATGTCAGCGTCGAGCAAGACGCTACGTTCGGAGATCTCGGGCGGGACGAAGGCCTCACCGAGGTTCACGCAGGCGTAGGTGGCCCTTGGGTTTGCGGCCGTGCGCTGCCAGAAGGGGTACTTGATGATTCCTGGCGTGTTGCCGCCCACGCCCAGCTCGAGGTAGAGCACCTCGCCCGTGCGGTGCTCGTCGAGAAACGCGTGGTAGCGGTCGGCCGCTGCGTGCCACCCCTCGTCCTCCACGAAGGTGCCGTCGATTCGCAGGTTCATGGTCATGGGCCTCCCACAGACCGGGCAGTGCGGGATGAGCTCGGCGGGCACGCGCATGTCGCGTTGCCGCTCGACCATGAGCCTCACGGTCTCGTAGTTGTCGTAGGTCTTTGCGTGGCATGGCTTGCTGCACTGCCAGAGGCCGTAGTCGCCCTGGGTGTAGAAGAGCCGCTCCTTGGGGATGCCCGCCTTCTGCAGCTGGTGGTCGACGTTCGTGGTTATGACGAAGTGGTCGCTGCCCTCGAGCAGGCGCGCGAGCTTGCCGTACGTGTCCTTCGGCGCGGGCTCGTAGCGGTTGTGCCAGATGTTGCGGCTCCAGAACGCCCAGTGCTCCTCGAGGGTGGGGAAGGGGTAGAAGCCTGCCGTGTACATGTCGGTGAAGCCATACTTTGACGCGAAGTCGCCGAAGATGTGCTCGAACCGCTCGCCCGCATAGGTGAGGCCCGCGGCCGTCGACATGCCGGCGCCGATGCCCACGACGATCGCGTCGGCGGATTCGATGGTGCGGCGCACCTGCGCTATTTTCTCTCGGTACGTTTGACTGGGCTCTCGGTACGTTTTGCTGGACACCGTCGTCACGATCCTCCTGCCTCGTGCGGCAAGCGCCGCGCCTGTGAACTGGTGACTATGGTAGGCATTCA
>JAGAWD010000231.1 GCA_017941585.1 Olsenella sp.
ACGCGGCAACATGACATGGGACGAACTACAGGGCATGAGTCTCGTTGTCCCGCCCATCGCACTGCAGCGGGACATTGTTGAACACCACAAAGCCATAAGCTCAAGAATAAAAGCCCTTAAGCAACTAAATGATAAGTTAGCGGCCTAATGAAGAGATGTTGTTGAGCAGCGTAACCTTTGTCCTTTGCAACAAAAGGATCTCCTTCTGATTCAGACAAATTGATGCGAATAGCGGATTAATTACCCCGTCTATCGCTCTCCCTTCATTATCTGGTGGTATAGGGATCATCAGAGCTTGGATGTTTTTGAGCGGAAGCTTGGCCTGAACAGCCCCAACGGTCGCTTCGCGTATTGAATCCTGTCCTATGCCAGAGTTCAAATACAGGAATGCCCAAAGGGGGTTAACCGACTTAAAGGCAGTTAGCTTATCGCAGTTTTCCGTTAAGTTGGCTCCATGCAAGGACTCGTCAATAATCGCGATGAGGCCTATCGTACCAACGATAGATATAACAACGTCGCCAGCATCGACGATATAGCGCCTGATTTGATTATGTGTCTCATTGGTTATGTGCGCCATATTTGGATCATAGACTAAATATCTCGCTTCATTTAAATCCCGTACTCTGATGTATGGGTGATCAGTTGCTTCCGAAGCTAATTCCTCGCCAGCAGGAAGGCGTTTCCCACCTTTAACCTGGCAGATTTCGTCTATTCTCACGATTTGCCACTCGGGATGTTGCCCATGCTGTTCGTCAAAGTAGCTTTGGGCAGTGGCAGCTAATTTATCATTTAGCTGCTTCAGAGAATCTATACGCCGCTCTATCGCATTGAACGAATCGACTATTCTCTGCTGCTCTTCAAGGCTGGGTATGGGTAGCTCGACATCGCACAGCTGCTCCCAGTCGAAAATTTCACGTACGCTGCCATGAGACTTAAAGCGGGCGTAGCGGTCAAACTCTGGTCGCCGGAACCACAGCTCCAAATACTTTGGCAACAATCCCTCACCAACGACTTCGAATACGGTGTAGACGTTGGACACAAGCCCGCTGTCCCAATCCTCAAGCAGAGCGATCGCTATCTTGTCGCCCCGGCGAGAGGTGTCGGGAATATAGGCGAACTGGCCTTTCTCGACAACCTTGTACTTGCGGAAGTCCGTGCCTACGGTGTTGGCGATGGAGGGGATAAAACACTTGGCGACGGAAAGACCGAGCAGGTTATCCTGTCTGTTCTCAACGTTCCGCCGGTCTACCTCTCGAATAAAATCGCCAAGCTTCCTATAGTTCGATGCCATAGCCCAGCTCCTCGAACACCTTGAGCACCTGTGCTCGCGTCTCTTCCTCCTGCTTAAGCACGTCGGCAAGCTCGCCCTGCAGCTCGCGCATGCGCTCATCGTAGTCAACGGCCTCGTCCTGGCTCGCGAACTCGATGTAGCGCGACGGAACCAGCGTGTAGTCCTTGGACGCTATCTCGTCCTTGGTCGCCGAATAGCAGTACTCGGGTACGTCTTCGTACTCTGTCTCCCAGTTGGGCGACTGCCAGGCGTGGTAGGTGCCTACGATTTCGGCACGCTCGGCATCGGACAGCTCTACGTACTTCTTCTCGAACGGCACGCCCTTCTGGCGCAGGTCGAGGAAGAGCACCTGTCCCGTGCGGTCGCGCAGCCTGCGCATCTCGCCGCCCGGCGTGCGGTAGAAGCGAGCCTTCTTGTTGCGGTTCAGGATCCACAGCGTCACGCTGATGTCGGTCGTGTAGAACAGGTTGCGCGGCAGGATGGCTATAGCCTCCACTAGGTCGTTCTCGATGAGCTGCTTGCGGATGAGTTGTTCGGTGCCGGATTCGGAGAGGGCACCGTTTGCCAGCAGGAAGCCAGCGACGCCGTCCTGGCTGAGCTTCGACGCGATGTGCAGGATCCAGCCGTAGTTGGCGTTGCTCGTCGGTGGCACCTTGTAGCCGTCCCAGCGCGGGTCGTCCACGAGCTCGTTCTCGGCGCGCCACTTCTTCTGGTTGAAGGGCGGGTTCGCCATGATGAAGTCGGCCTTGAGGTCCTTGTGCTGGTCGGCGGAGAAGGTGTTGCGCGGTGCCGCGCCGAGGTTCGCGCTGATGCCCCGGATGGCGAGGTTCATCTTGGCCAGGCGGTAGGTGGTCGCCGTGTACTCCTGGCCGTAGATGGAGATGTCCCTGCTCGTGCCCTGGTGGTGGCTCACGAAGTCGACAGACTGCACGAACATGCCGCCCGAGCCGCAGCATGGGTCGTACACCTTGCCGCTGAACGGCTCGATCATCTCCACAATGAGCTTGACGATGGTCTTTGGCGTGTAGAACTCGCCCTTGCCCTTGCCCTCCTTGAGGGCGAACTGCGTCAGGTAGTACTCGTACACGCGCCCGATGATGTCCTGCTCGTCGTCGGGCAGCGTGATGTTGCCGATCTCGTCTACCAGGCTGCCCAGTTTGCTCGTCTCCAGCTCAAGGCGCACGAAGTAGCCGCTCGGCAGGGCGCCGACGAGCTCGGGGTTCTCCGCCTCGAGCATCTCGAGCGCTTTGTCGATGCGGATGGCGATGTCGGCCTGCTTGGCGTTCGCCTTGATCTTCGACCAGCGGGCCGAGTAGGGCTCGCCGTCCGGCACGAAGAAGACGTTGTCCTTGGTGTAGAACTCCTTGATCTCGACGTACCGCTCCTTGCCGTCCGCGATGAGCTTTCGCCGCTGCTCCTCGAACTTCTCGCTCGCGAAGCGCAGGAAGAAGAGGTTGAGCACGATGTGCTTGTATTCTGCGGCCTCGACTGCGTTGCGCAGTACGTCCGCCGCCGCCCAAAGCCTGCTTTCCAGTGTCGGTTCCTTGACTTGCTTGGTTGCTCTGCGCGCCAATTCGCGCCTCCTTTACGCTGTGTACTTCTTGAAGTTCTCCGCCTGCTCGAAGACGTCCTTGAAGACGTCGTCGCGCGGGACGGGCGGGTATCCGTTCTCGTCCAGTAGGATTATAAGGTCGACCTTCATCTGGGCGCGAATGTCGTCGCGCTTGGCCCAGTCGGTATAGCGCGAGTTGTCGGCCACGATCTCCTTCACCTTGCGGGAGAGCTCGATCATCTTGTCCTTCGGGTAGTCGAAGCCGTACTTCTCGGCGCAGGCTTCAAGGATGTCGTAGAACGCCTTCTCCTCGTAGTCGATGCCCATGCCCTCGAACGACGTCTTCTCGTCGGTCAGGTCGTTGAACAAGTCCACGAGCTGGCTGGCCACGTCGTCCAGGATGGCCGACAGGTCGCCCTCGTCCTTGCGCCGGTCGTTGTAGACCTCTACGATCTGCCTCAAGCGCTTCGAGAAGTCCACGGCCTTGATGCGGTTCACCTTCTTGTATGCGTCGATGCTGCGCCTCAAAAGCTGCTGCAGCAGCTTTATCTTGAGGTTGGGCAGCTCCATCGCCTCGATGCGGCGCAGGTACGCCTCGTCGAACAGGTCTTCCTCAGCCGTCTCGACGTCCTGGCCCTCGATGAATATCTCCTCGACGCCGGTGGACTGTATAGCGTCCTCCAGCAGCTGGCGCACGCGCTCGTTCATCTCTGCGGTGTCGGGAGCGTCGCCCTTGTTCAGCTTGAACACCACGGCACGCACGGCGATGTAGAAGTCGATGCGCGCGTGCTCCTCGCGCGTCAGCAGCTCGGACGCCGCGCAGAGCCCGTATGCCTGGCGCATGTCGCGGGCAAGGTGCATGAAGCGGTCCTCGACCTCCTTGTTGCGCTGCACGTACTCGGCGGCGCGGTTCAGGCAGTCGAGCCGCTTCTTGGGCACGTCGCAGAAGAAGTCGCTCGCATCGAACTTGTTGAAGACGCCGTTGATGATCTCCAGGCGGTCGCGCACCAGCTTCACTGCCTGCTCGACGCCGTCGAACCCGTCTCCCTTGTAGCGGGTGTAGGTCTTCACGGCCTCGTTCAGGTACTTCTTGATGCCGATGTAGTCGACGATGAGCCCTCGCGCCTTGCCCTCGAACACGCGGTTCACACGCGACACCGCCTGGATGAGCGAGTGCTTCTGTATCGGCTTGTCGATGTAGATGGTGTCCAAGCTCGGCACGTCGAAGCCGGTGAGCCACATGTCCACGACGATGGCAATCTTGAAGTTCGACCGGTCGTCCTTGAACTGCCGCGCGAGCTCCTTGCGGTCCTCGTCGGTGCCCAGCATGTCGTACATGGCCTTCGGGTCGTCCTTGCCGCGCGTCATGATGAGCTTCACGCGCTCGATGGGCTTGACCTTTGCGGCCTCCTTCTCGCTCAGCCCCTCGACGTCGCCCTTGCCGACCTCGCCCCACCCGGGCCGCAGCGCGATGATGCGCGTGTACAGGTCGTAGGCGATGAAGCGGTTCGCGCACACGAACATGGCCTTGCCGCGCACGGTCGCTCCCTCCGCCACGCGCGTCTCGTAGTGCTTCACGAAGTCTGCCGCAACCGCGTCCAGGCGGTCGCCGTCGCCGAGTATGACGTCGAGCGTGGTCGATGCCTTCTTGGACTCCTCGATCTGGTGCAGGTTGGCCCCGCGCTTCTCACATTCGACGTAGTAGTCCTCGATCTCGCGGACGCGGGAGCTGTCGAGGTTCACCTTGGCGGCACGTCCCTCGTACACCAAGTTCACGGTGAACCCGTCGCGCACCGACTCGACCATCGTGTAGGCGTCGACGATTTCGCCGAACACGGCGAGCGTGTCGTCGATGGGCGTGCCCGTGAAGCCCACGTAGGTCGCGTTGGGCAGCGAGTCGTGCAGGTAGCGGGCGAAGCCGTACTTGGTGTACACGCCCGTGTCGGTGACCTTGGTCTGCTCGTCGAGGTTGGTCTGCGAGCGGTGCGCCTCGTCCGAGATGCAGATGATGTTCGCGCGGTCGCTGAGCAGCGACAGCCCCTCGGTGAACTTCTGTATGGTCGTGAGGTATACGCCGCCGCTCTGCCTGCCGCCCAGGCGCTCCTTGAGCTTCTCGCGCGACTCGATCTGCACGACGTCGCTGTCGCCGATGAACTCCTTGGCGGACGTGAACTGACCTGCCAGCTGGTCGTCCAGGTCGGTGCGGTCGGTTATGAGCAGGATAGTCGGACTCTCCAGGTGCGGGTCGCGCATGAGCATGCGTGTCAGGAACAGCATCGTATAGCTCTTGCCGCAGCCCGTCGTGCCGAAGTACGTTCCGCCCTTGCCGTCGCCGTGCGGCTTCATGTGGAGCTTGATGTTGTGGTGGAGCTTGGTCGCGGCGAAGTACTGCGGCGGTCGCGCGATGATCTTGGTCTCGTCGTCCTGCTGCAGCGCGTCCGGGAAGAAGATGAAGTTCTTCACCATGGCGAGAAGGCGGTCCTTGCGCAGAAGCCCCTCGATGAGCGTGTAGAACGCCTCGACGCCCTGCGTCTCCTCGTCGCCTTCCTCCACTTGCCGCCACGTGTTGAAGAACTTGTAGGGCGCGAAGATGGAGCCGTACTTGCTGTTAACGCCGTCGCTCAGGATGGTGAAGGCGTTGTACGACATGAGGCGCGGGATGTCACGCGCGTAGCGCACGGCGACCTGCTCGTAGGCGGCGTGCGTGTCGGCGATGTCGTTGGCCGGGTTCTTGAACTCGAACACCACGATGGGAAGGCCGTTGAGGAACACGACGGCGTCGGGGATGCGCAGCTGCCGCTGCTTGACCTCGAACTGGTTCACCACGCGGAAGGTGTTGTTCTCGAAGTTCTCGTAGTCGGCAAGCTCGATGTGGATGTCGCTCTTGCTCGGGTCGTCCCGTTTCAGGTCGAAGCCGTCTGCCAGGAGCCGCAGAAAGGCGCGGTTGGTCTCGTAAAGCGTGTTCTCGGTCGCCCTGACGCGGGACTCGATCTTTGCAATCTCGGTGTTGGAAAGGTCGGGATAGCGCTTGATGAGGTAGAGGTAGAAGTCATCGACGATGAGGACCTCGTCTTGCTCGCGGTGAAGCTCGCTTCCGGGGCAATAGATGTATCCCATCTCGAACTCGTTACCCGACAGGACGTCCATCACAATCTCTTCGAGGTCACTCTCGTAGAACTTGACGTATGCACAGCTGACTGAACCAGCCATGGGTACCACCTAAGACCTTTCCCGTGGCTTGGATAGCTCACCAATCATGCGCATGCGGACGAAGGCGCTCAGGCCCTTGCCGCGAAGAGAGGCGGCTGCCTTTGCCGATTCCCGAAGGTTGTTCGGGATGCGTATGGTCATCGGGACCGTATTGCCGTCAACAAGAAATGATTGGACCTCGGACTCCTTGGTGCCGCTCTCGACAAGCTCGGAATACTTCACCTCGCGTCCTTTTCTCGCATGCGGAATGCAGTATAACGTTAGTAACTATTCTATCAGACGGACTGCCGAGAAGATTTAGCCGGCAGATTAATAGATTAGCCACAGCAGCAGAAGGGGAATATGAAGAAGGGCCGGCGAATCAACCATCGCTGTATAGTGCAGCGCAATGCAAGCCTCACGTCGTCGAATCTGATTTGCCGCGGCCCTTACCGCTAGTCAGCGATGCGCCACTCGGCAGCCGATGTGCTTCCCTCGTTTGTGATCCGGCCTGCCTTGCGCAGCGACTGGAGCAGGTAGCTCACGTGGTCGCCCTTCTGCCTTGTCGTGAGGTCGGCGGGCAGCGCGTGGTCGAGCTCGGCGATGATCTCCGCACGCGAGCACGGACGCACGCGCAGCAGCTCGAGTATCAGCTCCTTGAACACGCTGTTGTCCAGGCCCTTGGCCCTCACGTAGTCACCGTGCGTGCCGGTGGCGGCAGCCATCTCGGCCGATATCGTGAGCTTCGGGTAGCGTCCCCTCACCAGCTTGCGCTCATGCAGAAGCCGCGACTGCTCCTTGGTGATGGGCAGACCCTTCTGCACCAGGTCGAGCAGGAGGACGGTGACGAGATCAAGATTGGGGTCCTTGGCGAGCAGGCGCGAGTAGTCCTCGTTCAGCACGGTCCCGTAGAGCGTCACCGACACGCGGGCAGGCTTGGTGAGGTCGTAGGTGGGCATGGGCAGCAGGCGTCCGCGCTGGATGTCGAAGACGTTGCGGATGCCGATGGCGTTGCGGTCCATCATCCCCGTCTTATTCATCGCGCTCGAGAGCAGCGGGTTCCGGTAGTAGGGCGGCTTGTAGCCGCTCTCCAGTGCCGCCTCGATGGTCTCGGGGATGAACGCACCCTCGTTCTTGAACACCAGCCTGTCCTCGTACTCCAGCACGTTGATCTTGCCCGACATCCGGAAGTCCTGGTGCGCTATCGCGTTGTGCAGAAGCTCTCGGATTACCTCGGGGCTGTAGCGGTACGCCTCGGTCGGGAAGAGCGTGTCCTCGCGGTCGAAGAAGCGGTACTTCTCGTTTCGTATCTTGCCGAGCACGCGGTCGACCTGCATGATGAACGGCGGCTCGAAGTGCTCGTAGGCGATGGTGGAGCCGTCGCTCGCGTAGAGCGTCCAGGTGATGCGGGGCTCTATGCCGCCCAGGAAAACGCTCGCCTCCGGCCTGCCCAGAAGGACGAGCGCCGCATTCGTCACGTGCCCGTGGATGACGAGTCCCATCTTGCTCAGGATGGAGGCCGCGTCCAGGTCGCGGACGGCCGGCTGGCTCTCCTCGAACTTCTCCACGTACTTCTCGCAGGCGAACGACACCGCGTCGGGGTCGAGGTCGTCTAGGTTGGCCTCGAACGCGAGCTGGCGCGACCAGTCTGGGCGGCTTTGCCCGTAGATGGCCTCCAGCTTGAACTTGGGCATCTCGGCGAGGGACTCGTTCTCTCGCGACCAGGGGATGCCGTGCCAGGTGGTCGGCGTTGCGAACGTCCCCGCCGGAATCTGGAAGGCGACGATGCGCTCGCCCTCCATCTCGAACTCGTATATCTCCTCGAAGGTCATGCCGTCGTTGGTGAACTTCGCGATCTCTCGCTTGAGACGGCGCAGCCCGACGCTCGGCATCTGCGCCTCTTTGCGGTATGCGGTGCCCTTAATCTTCCGGTCGTTCGTGATGCCGAAGAGGAGCCACCCGCACTCCGTGCCGCGAAGGTTCGCCTCGTTGCTGAGCGCCGAGAAGTACTTCCCGATGTCCTCGAAGTCGTAGTTCCGCTTGGCGGTCTTGTACTCGACGACCTCTGTCTCAACGTCACCGATGAGGCGCAGGACCAGGGAAGGCATCTCGCTCAGCTGTCGTATCATGGCGCTCCCGACTAATGTAATTTCACTTCCAAACTAATGTAATTCTAAGCCCTTTTACATTAGTTGGCGGAGGCTCCATCTCGATTCTCGCCAAGATCCCACGGGGCGAACTAATGGAGAGGAAATCACGGCTACATTACTGGACAAGCGCGTGACCTGCGAGCTTTGACTATTGTTGGATGGAAACTAATGTAAAGACGCATGGAAACATTCTGAAGCGCGTCCATTTTACATTAGTTCGCACGCGGTTCGGTGCCCGCGCGTCTCGTCGAAGTCGAAATGTTCCAGTCGCCTCTCTTCTCGCGGTCTAACTGCATGTCAGAGAGAAACACCCGCATCTTGCTCACGTCGATTTCGTTGATGAGTGCGTCGAAGATGGGGAAAGCACTGCCGAGAAGACCATGCCGCCGCGCAGGTGCATCTGCAGCTGTCCCACGCCCTTGCTCCGGTGGAAGGCGCGCGCAACGAAGACGCGCTCCGTGATGTCGCCCTCGTACTAGCTCAATGGGATGACCATGCAGGCGCAGTAGTGTCGAATGCGGGCCAGCCTCTTGCCAAGATCGAGAGGGAGTGCCCGTGCGTTGGCTGCCCCGCCCCTGCGAAAAGAAAAGGGGGGCCGAGGCCCCCACAAGCAAATAATGAAACCAATTGTAATCAGGAGAAAAAAGGAAAAGACGAAGTCGGGGAACGCTACTCCCCGGTGGCCGGGCGACGGTCGTCGGACACGACCGCCGCGTTGGACGGGATGCGCCACTGGCGGCGCACGCGGATGGCGCTCGGGATCTGCCCGGCCTTGAGCGCCCGGTAGATCGTCATGTCGCTGACGCCGAGCGCCTCCGCGAACTGGTGGACGCTCAGCATGGGCGTCATGCGGGCGGCGTCGCACGGGGTTCCGTGGTTCATAGCTCTCACTCCTTCCCGCGAGTCGGGTGCCCGCACCGTTGCGGCGGGCGCGTTTTCCCGTATGCTCCATCCGAACGTGCGTTCTGTCAAGTTCACCCTCGGGCAGCCCCGAAAACTTTTTTGAAAATTTTTTCTCGTGGACACGATCCGTCTGCCCATTGCTCGCGGTAGCCATCAGGCTCGAAGCCTCGCGCGCCCTGGCGGCATGCTCGTCTTCGCCACGGCCTTCGGCTGCTCCCTGCCGTCAGGGCGTGGGCGCGCTGGCTTCGGAAGAGTCGGCGGCACATCGCGTTGATGTCTATCGCCAGAAGGTCCTCGCTCAGTACGTCTTGGGTGAAGCCGCCGAGCGAGAAGAGAACGATCCTGGGCGCGCGCATCGGAAGCAGCGCGACCTCCTCAATGAGCTTTTCCAGCTCCGCCCTGTCTACGTTACCCCGGAAGCCGGGGCATAGAGAGGGCGGCCTGTGCCGAGGCCTCTCCGACAAGGCCGCACCACCCGCGCCCTAGCCCTCGGTTCCCGTGGGCTTGAAGCCTATGACCCGCGCCTCCGGCGCCCGCTCGGTCATCTTGCCGTTCATGGCCTGCATCGCGCGCACGGCGTCCTCCTCGAGGAACTTGGAGTAGAAGCGCCACGTCGTCCCGGCGTTCTTGTGGCCGAGGATGCCGGCCACGGTCTGCACGGGGATCCCCGTCCTGAGCATGTGCGTCGCCGCGGTGTGCCGCAGGTCGTGGAAGTGGGGAGTGAGGCCCTCCCTGCCCACGAGGTCCGTCATGTCCACGAACGACCTCCACTGCTTTCCGAGGTAGTTGGGGGAGAGGTAACCCCTTCCCTTCTCCGCGGAGGGGACTCCGAGGACGAACATCTCGCCCGTGAACGGGACGCCCTCCAAAACGCACTGCTCCTGCGAGTAGGCAAGCCTGTCCCTGAGGAGCCTTGCGAGGTCGTCGTTCATGGGGACCTCGCGCCTGCTGCCGTTCTTCGGCGCGTCCTTGATGTAGTAGCCGCCGTTCTTGCTGCCGGCGTTCGCGATGGTCTTGTTCACGTGGATCATCGCCCCCGCATGGAAGTCGCCCGTGCGCCAGCCGTCGACGTCGCACCAGCGCAGCCCGCACAGCTCGCCCTGGCGCATCGCGGTCAGGACGGCGAGCTTCACGGCGTCGGCGAACGTCCTCCTGTCCGGCCTTCGCTCGAGGAGCCTGTCGAGGATGGTGTTGAGCTGCTGAAGGTTCTCGTCGTCGAGCGGGTTGGGGTCGCGCCTGTTCGCGACGGGGGCCTTTATCGGCGCGGTGGGGTTGGCCGCCGTCCTGTGGCCCATGCCGATAGCGTAGTCGAGGGCGTACTTGAGGAGCGAGAAGGACCTCGCGCGGATCGAGCTCCCCACGCCCTCCCTCGCTGTGGCCTTCACCCACGCCTGGACGTCGTCGGCCGTAAGCTTGGCGATGGGGACGTCGAGCTCGGGACGGTTCAGGTGGCGTGCGGCGTAGTGGTAGTTGTCCTCCGTGGACGCCTGCACGCCCTCGGAGCCCGTCGCCCTGCTCTCGATGTAGTAGTCGATATATGCGGGGACGTGGAGCGCAGACGCGTTCGGCCTCGCGGCGCCCTCATTTGTCCCTTCGGTTCTTAGCGCCCTTTCGGCGGCCTCCTGCTCGCACTTCGCCACAACGGATGCGCGCCACTTCTCCATCAGGTCGCAGGCGGTCTTGTAGCCCCTGCCACCCGGCTTGCTCCTCCGACCCTGCCCCTTCTCCTCCTCGGTCTTGGGGTCGCACGGGACGCCGAGCGCCTTGGTGACGGTCCTCTTGGTCTTGGAGCTGCCCTCGCCTTCCGTGATCACGAGGACGCCCTGCCACTGCCAGTTTCCGCTCTTGTCCCGGCGCTTGCGAACCGTCCCCTTCGAGAAAGTGGTCATCTTTCGCCTCCGTAAGTGGTCACTTGTTGAACGGCCGAATCAACCTCGAATCAACCTCGAATCAACCTCGATTCGGCTATCAGCAGTTTACATCAATTTTCATCGCAAGCTTTTGGCATATTTTACCTGCGAATCTGTAAATCACTGTTTTATATCGTTATAGTTTGTTATATAAAAATATTTTTCTGACACGGAAGAGGTCACAAGTTCAAATCTTGTAACGCCCACCACGAAAACGGCCCCTCACCTGCGAATAAGCGGTGAGGGGCTTTTGGTATATAGACCTGTACACCAAATGTATCCCAAAATGTATCCCAAATTTCGAAGGGGTGCATAACGTGCCGTACTGAAGGGATGTTAGTTGATGACGAAAATCACCTTGTTCCACGGTACGTCCGAGAAATCCGCCAACCTACATTTGGCCTCGGTAACGACAAACACGACTATGGGCGTGGCTTCTACCTAGCCGAAGATATCGAGCTTGCGAAAGAGTGGGCCGTTTGCAAGCCGGATTCGAGAAACGGCTGGGTGCATGAATTCGAGTTGGACATAGAAGGGTTGACGATTCTCGACTTTCAGAAATTCGACGTGTTGTGCTGGCTGGCGGAGTTGATGAGCCACAGGGACGCCGCCGACTCGCGACGCTACCGAGTACTCGCTGGCAAGTTCATCCAGAAATACGGGGTCGATACTTCTCGATGCGACGTGATTAAGGGTTGGCGCGCAAACGTCTCGTGCTTTTACATAGCGAGGGAGTTCGTTCGCGACAATATCGACGTGTCCATACTTGTGGACTTACTCAGCTCGGAGATCTCGGTATACAGTATTGCGTGAAGTCGAGAGCAGCATTCGAGCGTCTCCGCGAAGTAAAAGATGGGTTGCTGAGGGTCGAATACGAAGAATTCAACGACAAATACAACCGGAGGGATGCTCAAGCCAGGCAGAATATGCGCGATCTCATAGACTCCGATGCTAACAGCGTCGAACATGTGTTCAGCACGCTGATAGGGGGCTGATGATGAGCAACGATCGTTTGACGGTTTACCTGGACGATGTCGTAGAAAACCAAGGGAAGCTATTCGATTTCGTCGCGAGCACTTATCCCGACAAGGACACTAAACATTTCATCTGCTCATACATGCGCAGCGAGACCAGGAGGTCGATCGATGAGGGGAGCGCGTATGTAAGCACCATGGAGGCCCCTGGGCTCTGGGAGTACTTCACTACAACGGAAAACTACAGCTTGAAGCCGGGCGATTCACTTGTGGGCTTCCTTCCTGATTGGTTGGGCGAGTTCTACGCTTACTATCAATGGCGATTTGATATGCCAAGCGCAGTGGTTCTCGAGAAGGTTCCGCTCGATTTCCTCGTCGTAGCGTATCAGGGGCTTCATGACCTCGACCTCAGCTTGGCCGTCGAGAAAGTGGGTGTCTGATGCAGGTGACATGCTTTATTAATCCGGACGAGGAGAACGGATACCTGAGCAACTGGTACCCTTCGCGGTTCGCGTGCGATGGCGTAGCCTACTCGTCGATGGAGCAATTCATGATGCACCGAAAGGCGCTCCTCTTCGGCGATGAACGTGTCGCCTCGTTGATATTGTCTAGCGAAGACCCTGCAGAGATCAAACAACTCGGACGTGAGGTGTCCGGCTACGACGATACCACCTGGAATGGCGCGAGGCAGATAGTGCGTACAGCGCGCTCCAGCGTGCACGATTCCGCGTTTCGTCGGTGCGCCGTTCCACGATGCGGCGGTGCTGCACCGATGAGTTAGATACATGCTTTCCCCGAGGGGCGAAGAGGTCGCCCCACGCCCGAGAAAGGGGA
>JAGAWD010000232.1 GCA_017941585.1 Olsenella sp.
CATGGCGGGCACGCACTCCTCGGGGGCGGTCGTGGGAATCTCCTCGCGCTCCACGATGCTGCCGTCGCCATACCCGCAGGCGAGCACCATCTTGGTGCCGCCGGCCTCGAGCGAGCCCAAAAGTCGATCGTTCATGCCAGACCCCCTAGAACTCGATGTAGATGGTTGCGAACTTGCAGTGCCCCAGGGGGCCGACCGCAATGGCGTTGCCCTCGAACACGATGGGATTCACGTCCTCCTCAAGCAGGTTGACGTAGGACGCGCGCACGACCGGCGCGCAGGTCCTGATGGTGCCCGACGCCTCGCGACCCTCGAGCGGGTTGTAGACGCGCACGACAAGCCCGTCCCTGCGATCGGCGCACTTGATGGCGCTCACCACCAGGTCTCCCTCAACGGAAAGCAGGCTGCCCGTGCAGGGTTCGGTGCCCACTCTCTCCATCTGCGAGAAGATCAGGCGTCCGTTGAGGAAGGGCGCGTACTCGTACCCAACGAGCGGCGTACGCGCAACGCGGGCGAGATGGGCCACGCCGGCGTCGTCGAAGGCAGAGCCAAACGCGGCAAGGTCCAGCGAGAAGGTCATCTCGCCGCGCAGCTGGGCGTCCGGCGTCTCCATGGTCTTCTCGCCAGATGCGCGGCCGGGACGGTACAGCAGGTTCTCCTTTCCCATGAAGCCGTAGGTGCGGAACAACGTCAGGCACACGACGCTCCCCTCCTCGGCGCTCTCGAGCCGATCGTTGAGAACCTGATACTCGCGCACACCACGCGGGATGACGGCGAGGCCACGCGCATCGTCGAAGAGTCCAACGTAGGTCTGGGTGGGCTCGATGGAGACGGGCGGCTCCTGCCAGGACCCCTCGGTCTGCACCCAGTTGGTGGGCATGCCGCCGCGATCGCCCGTCTCCGGGTGCGCCGGGGCACCGACGCTCTGACGGTAGAGGGCCATCTCCTCGGCGTGGAAGTTGTCGCGCACGATAGGCCCGAACTGCTGGTCGGCATGGTTCACGCGACTCACGAGCTGCGCGTCGAAGAGAGCGCACAGGCGGTGCGACAGCGGCTGCGTGTTGTCGACGTGAACGTCGATGCCGATGGAGGGCGAGCCCGCGACGAGCGTCACCTCCAGGGTCACCGGCATCCTGGCCGAGCGACCGCCGGCCGCACGCTCCTCGAGGTCGTGCGGCAAGAGCATCTCGAATCTCACGAGGGCGCGCTGCCAGAGCGATGACCCCTCGATCCTAACCGTAGGCTCAAACTCGCTCGAGAGCACCACCATATCCTCGCGCGGCGGCGAGTAGTTGAAGGAGTCGCCGTCGTCGCCGCTCTCCATGAGCACGCACTCGCGCTCGTAGACGTATCCCGTGTCCTTGCACTCCACGCGCAACGACCCGTCGGCGTTCACGCTCACACGGTAGGTCTCGTTCTCGATGGCGCCGAGCGGATGAAGGGGCTCCTGACTCGACTGGCCCTCCACGAGGCGATAGCGTTCGAATCCCATGGCCGGCACGTCCTCGACGCGGATGGCCACGAGCGCCTCGCGCACCGTCGTCGGGATGTCGATCTCGCGTGACGGGTCGAGGCGAATCGTCTGGGTCAGGACGTAGTCGGTCAGGTCGCGCTCGGAAATGACGGTGTAAGGCACGCGCGTACCGTCCTCGCGCTCGAGGGCGACCTCACCGCCCGGTAGGTACATGCGCTGCACGAGAACGCCGGAGCGCTTCTCGGGCAGCGTGTTGAACACGGTGACAGTATGCGCTTCCTCAGACCCGGCCATGCCGGTCACGACTTGGCGCGCGTGCAGCTCCACGAGATTGGTCGCAATGTCGCGAGCCTGCTTGTAGCGCATCCTGATGTCCTCGTTGACGCTGTCGTTCACGCTCGAGCCGATCGAGTCATGCGCCGCGTTCTCGAACATGAGCTTCCAAAGGGCGTCCACCGCGCCACGGGGATACTCGTACCCAAGATGTGCGGACAGGGCCAAGACAGGCTCCATAACGTTGACGATGTAGTCCTGCAGCTCGGTGTTGAGCGCCTTGAGGTCGGAGCGTGACGAGAAGATCGAACGGTGGATGCGCATGTGCTTGCCGCACAAAAGCTCGCCCGAGACCTCCTCGAGACCCCCGCCCATCTCGTCGACAGCACTCTGCAGGTCGTCCATAAACTCCTCGAGACTCGAGATGCGGTAGGTGTTCTTGGGGTCCGCCGCCTGGCGCTCCGCCACGATGGCGGGCAGGTTGGTGCGTATGGGAGCCTGATCGAAGCCCACGGGAAAGTAAACATTGTCCGTGGCCGCGCGGCGGGCCGCCTTCTCACCGCACTGCTCCTTCCAGAAGGCGTCTGAGAGAGCCCCCCTCTCGGGAATGTTGCCGCCAATGTAGTAGCCATAGGGGATCTGCGAGACGAGCGTGCGAGTGCCGTCGTCGCCACGCCAGTAGAAGTCGGTGTGCGAGCACATGTCATCAGATACGCCACGCCAGAAGAGCGAGGTGGCAATGCCAAAGCCAGCATAGATCTGCGGCATGTTGCCGGCCTGGCCAAACGAGTCGGGCACGTAGCCCACCCTCATGTGACCACCGAGCTCGTCGGCACGGCGAATGCCATAGGCCATGTTGCGCACGATCGACTCGCCGCTGATGACCATCTGGTCAGTTTGCGTGTACCAGGGGCCGATGATCAGGCGTCCCTCGCGAACCAAGCGCATGAGGCGGCTCTTCTCGCCCGGATTCCATGCAAGGTAGTCGTCGACGAGACACGTCTGCCCGTCCAGCATGAACGATGTGAACGAAGGGTCGCGCTCGAGGGTGTCCATGACGTCCCCGAGGTCCTTCTGAAGGTAGATCTTCGAGCGAGAGGTCGTGAAGTACCACTCGCGGTCCCAGTGGGAGTGTGCGACAACATGTATGTCCTTGCCCATTTCAAAAGCCAATCTCGTACGCAGTTACAAGTAAGGCCCGGATGCCAAGGCGAAGGCATCCGGGCACAGGGGGAAGGAAGACCTAGACGAATGCGATCTCGACGTCGTCCTCGGTCACGGTCTTGTCGGAGTCATCCGAGTCGCCGCGGAAGTCGACGAGCGCGGGGGCGATGACGCCAATGAACAGGGAGCCGACGAGGA
>JAGAWD010000019.1 GCA_017941585.1 Olsenella sp.
CACGAACGGGGGCCCGAAATCTCGCAAATCCGGCGCCATGGCACCATTTCGCCCGATTTGCGTGATGGTTTGTGCCATGGCGTCGGATTCCTGAGATGGGAGGCCCCTTTTCTGCCATCCCGCCCGATTTGCGAGATGGTTCGTGCCATAGCGCCCGATTTGCGAGATGGCCTGTGCCACGGCGCCCGATTTGCGTGATGGCCCGTGCCATACCTTCGGATTTGTGAGATGTTCTGTGCCATCCCGCCCGATCTGCGAGATGCCCTCAGTCATGCCATTTTGGCATTTTGTCGCTCTGGCTAGGGACTCGTCGTTGCGGAGAAATCAATGGTGCTTGGGATAGAATTCCCTTTAGACGCGCGACCACAGGTTCGTCTGGTCGTCCATGGCGCTCTTGCGGACGCATGGGGAGGAAGCATGGAAGCCGAGCACAATGAGATGGTCGACCGCGGGCCGGCGACCGACCGTGGGCCGGCGACCGCGTCCGGGGCGAGGCGCGGGGGGAGGGGGCCAAGCGGCTTTCTCAGGCTGGCGGCATCGATCGTCGTGCTCGTCCTGTCTACCATCCTGCCCGTGGTCGTCCTTGTCGGGCTTGGTGGTCTAGTCGGCGATGTCATGGAGGACATTGTCGTTCTGGAGTTCGCCTGTGCGGCCAGCGCCGTAGCCGGCGTGTGTGTCCTCGGCGGGGCATCCATGTTCCGCCTCTCCAAGGGTGACCTCGCGCATGTCTGGAAGATCGGCAAGGGCATCCTCATCGTTACATTAGTGTTGATGCTCATGCAGGCCACCTCCTTTCTGTTCGGGGAGGCGTCGCTGTCTCCTACGTGGCCGTCGGACGTCCTGCGATGCTTCGTCCTGTGTCTCGCGGTCGGCTTCTACGAGGAGGCGTTCGTGCGGGGCATCCTGTTCAATGGGCTCCTTGCTCCTTTTGGCAGGTGGCGTGCGGGGCTGATTGTGTCGGCCGTTATCTCGTCGGTCCTCTTTGGGTGCATGCACATAGACTGGACGACGCTCGACTACGGGGATGTGCTGCAGATGTCTCAGGCGTTGCTCAAGATCCTCCAGACGACCATCTACGGTATCGTGCTCTGCGCATGCGTGGTGAGGGACAACAGGCTGACGGCGGCGGCACTCTACCACGCGTTCGATGACTTTCTTCTCATGGTCATCCCGTGCGGCCTGCTCGGTGAGGCGGTCGAGACCGAATACGTCAGCACGGGAGAGGACGGAGTGGCGTCCGTGGTGCTTTACCTCATCCTCATCGTTCTCTACATTCCCTCGCTTGTGGGGGCGGTGCGCGAGCTCGTCACGCTTCCCATCCCCCGGCGCGGTGGCTTCATGCGCGCCGCGGCTCCCGGCGCTGGCGGGGCTCCCGGCGCTGGCGGGGCGCCCGTCGCCCCAAGTGGTGCTCGCACGGGCGTCGCGCCCGATTCCAGCGATATGCCCGGCTCCGGCGCCGAACCCACCCCCGTCGCTTCCGCATCGCGCCCCCCGGCGATTCCTCCAGCTCCCGCGGGGGTCGAAGACGGTGCGTCCGGGGACTTCGCGAACGTCGGACGGGAAGGCGGCTCTCCGTCGCCAAGGCCCGAGAACCGCCCCGTCAGGCCCTGGTAGGAAAGGCGGTTCCGCGGTTCGCTCGCGAGCGTTAGCCGTGCTGTCCAGGGTGGGTTTCGGCGACCTTCGGCGACGGATTGCCATTTTGGCACAAACAATTCGGCAAACGACGTCTCCGAAAGGTAAGAAACTGTTAACATATCTAAGTCAGCTTAATGTCATAGCTGAGTCAGCTTAATGTCATAGCTGAGTCAGCTTAATGTCATAGCTGAGTCAGCTTAATGTCACCTTTGCCCTTGCTGTGCTGTCTGGTGGTAAGGGCAGGTGCTTGAGAAAGGCATACAGACATATGAGTCGTGTTAAGCGCAAAGAGGACGTGTTCTTCCAGCAGTTCCAGAGCTTTAGCGCCCTCACCGTTTCTGCCGCAGAGCTGTTTCTCGAGATCGTCGAGGACTATCCCAACTCCATCCCGCGCATTCCCGAGGTAAAGGAGTATGAGACAAAAGGTGATGATCAGGTCAGGACGATCATGACCACCCTTCACTCCTCCTTCATCACCCCGTTCGACCGCGAGGACATCTCCGCCCTCGCCCTCCAGATGGACGAGATCGTGGACGGCCTCGAGAACGTCTCGGCGCGCTTCACGCTCTACGACATCGATGACATGCGCTCCGAGGCCG
>JAGAWD010000020.1 GCA_017941585.1 Olsenella sp.
CCCTCGGCCAATCGTCCACACGAGCCACTTTTGCGCCTGCGCCCCTCGGCCAATCGTGCACACGAGCGGGTTTTGCACCGGAGACATGGGAGAAATAGAAAAAGGCCGCCGGCGAGCGGCGGCCAAAAAATGCTGGTACAGCACCATTTCCTAGCTACAACCTGGCTGCACGGCAGCTTGCCGGCGCAGCCAGGTTGCCGGTGTTGCATCAGGAGGCCTTGCAAGTGGCTATGCCAACGCCTTCCGCGCTAAGACACCTAGTCCTTGAAGCAATCGAAGCCCTGGAAGGCGGGGACGCCCGTGTAGCTCTTGGGCTCCTCCTCGCCGGAGAGCACGCGGATGGCACCCGCGGCCATGGCCTCGAGCTCGAACTCGCCCGGGTACGCGCTGACGGGCGCGATCCACTCGCAGCCGTCCTTGATGGACTGCACGAGCTCGTCGTTGTGTACCATGCCGCCGCCGAGCAGGATGCCGTCGACCTTGCCGCCAAGCACGGTGGCCATCGAGCCGATGTACTTGTTGATCTGGTAGAGCATAGCGCTCCAGGTGCGCCTGGCCGCCTCGTCGCCCGCCGCCGCGCGCTCGGTGACCTCGATGGCGTCGGAGGTGCCGAGGAGGTCGACGAAGCCGCCGGTCTTCATGTTCATCTTGCGGACCTCGTCGGTCGAGTGGCCTGCGTCAAGGTAGTTCAGCACCTCGACCACGGGCACGCCACCGCAGCGCGTGGGCGCCATCATGCCCTCGCCGCCGACGATGTCGTAGCCATCGATCATCTGGCCCTGCCTGTGAGCGGAGATGGAGATGCCGCCGCCAATGTGGCAGACGATGAAGTTGCACTCCTCATAGCGCTTCCCCATGCTCTTTGCGTGGCGGATGGCCGTCTCCTTGAGGTTGAGGGCATGCAGGTGGACGTTGCGGTAGACGCCCTTGATGCCCGTCATACGTGCGTCGTCGCAGAGCTCGTCGGTGTCAGGCGGATTGACGACGAAGGCGCGCTTGCCGAACTCCTCGGCAAAGCCGTGAGCGAGCTGGCTGCCGAGCTGTGCGGGGTGCTGGATGCCGTTTGCACCACGGAAGGCATGGTCGAGCATGACGTCGTTAACCTCGTAGGTGCCGCCGGGGATAGGAAGCAGGCCACCGCCGCGGCCGACGAATGCATCGATCGTGGAGAGGTCGATGTCGTTCTCCCTCAGAGCCTCGAGGATGGTCTCCTTGCGGTAGGGCATCTGCTCGGAGACGCCTGCGAACTCGGCGAGCTTGGACGCGTCATGGTTGACGGTCTTGGAGAAGAGCTCCTTCTCGCCCTCGAAGACGCCGACCTTGGTGGAGGTGGAGCCAGGGTTGATGACGAGGATGCGATAGTTCTTGTCTGCCATGGATTAGTTCTCCTTCAGTGCCTGGGAGCGGACGCAAGACATTACGACGTTGCCAACGAGCTCGGAGACAGGTGCAGAACGCGAGCAGTCGCAGACGATCTTCTTGAAGCCCTGCAGCATGGGGCCGTAGGCGTCGGCGTGCGCGAAGTTCTGGACAAGCTTGACGCCGATGTTGCCGACGTTGATGTCCGGGCAGATGAGGACGTTCGCCTTACCGGCGACCTCGGACTCGCGGTGAACCTTCTTGGCCGCGATCTCGGGGCGAATGGCGGAGTCGAGCTGGAACTCGCCGTCGATCTTGAGGTCCGGACGGCGATCGTGTGCGACCTCGACGGCGGCACGGACCTTGTCGACGAGCTCGCCCTCGGCCGAGCCATCGGTGGAGTAGGAGAGCATGGCCACGCGCGGCTCCCAGCCCATAAGCGCCTGCACGGTCTCGGCCGCGCTGATGGCGATGGAGGCGAGCTGCTCGGGGTCGGGGTTCACGCACACGGCGGCATCGCCGAAGCCCAAAAGCGGACCCTCGCTGCCGTCCCAGCCGGGGATGTTGAAGATGCCGAGGCTGGAGATGGTGTCGACGCCGTCTGCGAGGCCGACGATGGTCTGGCCGCCGATGATGACGTCGCCGGTGGAGCAGTCGATGCCGCCGAAGGTGATGTCGGTGTCGTCGATGCGCTGCATCATGAGGGCGCGGTCCATCGGCCTCTTGGCGCGACGGCGGATACCCTTGCTCTTGAACGGGCAGTCGGGCAGGGCCTCGAAGCGCTGGGCGAAGGCCTCGTTGGTCTCCTCGTCGTTCACGTCGACGACCTCGATGCCCTCGAGATCGACGCCCACCTCACCTGCGGTCTTGCGCAGGACGTCGCCGTCACCGACGAGGTAGCACTTCGCGAGGCCGGCCTTGTTGAGCTCGCCGACCGTCTCCATCATCTTGGGGTTGTCGCCCTCGAAGAAGGCGACGCGCTGCGGGTCCTTTGCCGCGCGCTCGCGCAGCTGCTCCATAAGGTCCATGTTCTCTCCCATCCAGTGCGCACCCCGCCCTCTCGCGTTGGCTACCCTCGCTCTGTCGCGAAGCTCGCGCAAGATGACGGGGCGCGCCTCTCTCGTACGTCCTAAACAACAAGGGGACCTCCTGCGAGATCCCCCGGAAAGCTAGTCCTCGAGCTCCTCCTCGACGCGCTCGACGAGCTCGCCGAAGGTCTTCATCTTCATGACCTCGTGGATGGTCACCTCGGCGTCGAGCTCGTTCTCGATGGTGGAGGTGAGGGCGATCATCTTCATCGAGCCCTTGCCAAGCTCGTCGAAGGTGGTGTCCGCGGTGATCTCGCCATCGTACTGGTAGGCGGTCTTCGCAAATCCTGCAAGCTGCTCGAGAAGTTCCTGGTTAGCCATATCGGTTCCTTTCAAACTTTCAGACGGTTCAGTATCTGTTCATGCGCCGTGGCGCAGTCGTGCCATTGAATGCCGCCGGCGATTTGCCGCTGCCGAGGAGAGGCCGACGGCGTTGCGTTCTCTCCTACTCGGCAACCTCGTCGAGCTCGAAGCAGAGCTGCCACCACTCGACCATCTTGTCGGAGCCGTCCTTCTCGGGCGTGAGACGCTTGAAGGGCTTGGCGTGCACGCCGATGGTCTCATGGTCCTTGTAGAGGCGCTCCTGGAGATGCTTGACCGTCTTCTTCTTGCCGCAGAAGACGACGAAGGTGTATTCGGGGCCCTCGTCGAGCTTGACCTTACCGTAGCCGTAGGGCTGCTCGGCCTTGAGGTAGGGCTTGTCGTTCTGGATGCCCGGAACGACGAAGGACTCGAGGGTGCCGTGCCCGGAGAGCTCGACCCACTCGGTCTCGTGATAGCCGCAGGTGTTGCAGCCTAGGTGGGGCGGGAACTCGATGGCGCCGCACTCCTTGCACTTGCGGCCATAGTACTTGCCCTCGGCAACACCGTCGTAGAACTTCTTGACGATCGGCTCCATGTCCTGAAGAAGCATTTGTGTTCCTCCTCGTGGTTCTCTCGTAAGGTCTCGGTTACTCGTGTGTGCGCAGGATCTGGCAGCGGATGTTCTGGCCGCCACCGAAGCCACGGAGGAACGTGGTCCTCGGGGTCTTCTTCATCTGGGTGGCACCGGCCTCACCGCGCATCTGCTTGACGGCCTCGACGATGTCGGCGATGCCGGAGGCGCCGTGGGCGTGGCCGAAGTTGCAGCGGCCGCCGTGAGTGTTGATGGGCTTGTCGCCGTCAAAGCCGCAGCGGCCGTCGATGGCGTACTGCCAGGCCTCGCCGCGCGGGATGAAGCCGACCTCCTCGGCGCACATGATGTCGCCGGCCAGGAAGAAGTCGTTGACGAAGAGGAGGTCGATCTCGTCGGGGCTTACGCCGGTGTACTCGTACACCTGCTTGGTGCCCTCGATGGTGCCCATCATCTCGTTGTCGGGAGTGGCGCCCTCGAAGGCGGCGGCACCGGTGCCGAGAACGTCGATCGGGGTGTGGTCGAAGCCGCGGGCCTCGGCCATCTCGGTCGGCATGACGACGAAGGCGGCGGCACCGTCGCACTTGGTCTCGAAGCCGGAGACGCGGAGGTACTGGGTGACCTTGGGGTTGAACATGGAGCCGAGGAACTCGTCGGCGTTCTGCATGCCGTTCGCCTTGGCGGCGTCGTCGAAGTCATCCTCGTAGAACGCGAGCGGGTTGAGGACGGCGTCGCGGCGCAGGCTCTTGGAGAGACCGTTGAGGGCGGCGTCGATCTGCTCGGCCGAAAGGTCGTACTCCCAGCGGTACCTGTTGATCCAGTTGTCAAACGAGATGCCGAAGGCGGAGTCGAGAGGACGGCCGTAGGCGCGGTCGTAGACCATCGGGATGGAGGGGAGCATCTCCTCGAGGGGGAAGTCACGGCGGAAGCAGCCGGGAGCGTTCACCACAGGCAGGGATGCCGCGAGGTCGACGGCGCCGGAGAGCACGATGTCATAGGTGCCGGAGGCGACGGCCTGGACGGCCTCCTGCAGGGCGACGTAGCCCGTGCAGCACGCCTCGGAGTGGTGGACCGATCCAATGCCGCGAACGCCGAACCAGTCGGCAACCTGCATGTTCGGCGTCAGGGAGTCACCGATCATGAAGGGGTTTGCGGCGCCGTGGAAGAAGTACTGGATGTCACGGGGCTCGAGTCCCGCGTCCTGGATCGCCTCGAGTGCCGCATAGCCGAAGGCGTCGCCCTCGCTCATGCCCTTGGTCTCGGGATGGTCCTCGAAGTTCTTGAACGGGGTGCAGCCGACTCCCACGATGGAGACGCCGCGTGCCTGCTTGCCAAGCTTAACCACTGTCGATCACTCCTTAGCTCTCAACCTTGCTCTGCGCGCGCGAGCGCGCTACTTGCTGATTCGTATGCTAAAGGGGTCGTGAGGTGCAGTGTGGGACATATTCTCCATCTCTGTTCCGCACCTTGGGACACTCTAGGGTATATTGTGCCTTTTTGCAGGTAGAAAGCCCTCGTATCGTCACACCAAATACTTGAGAAAGTAATGAGGTCTGCTTGTGCGAATGCACGAGGCGACACCTGCCGCCGAGCACGCTGGAGGCGGCGCGGCTTCTGGTCGTTAGCTTCTGGTCGTTAGCTCTTGGCCGTTAGCTCTTGGCCGTTGGGTGGCCCGGCCTCGGGCACGCTAGACGACGCCCGTCATCGGGTTCTGCGGGAACTCCCTCGCGGTCTTCTCGTTCAGGAAGAAAGCCGAGTAGTACAGACGGTTGAGCACGGCGGCAATCTCGTAGGGGTCAATCTCGGGGCGTTCCTCGAGCCAGTACTGGATGAGGTTGTTGTGCCCGGCGATGACGAAGGAGAGGTAGAGGTCCTTCTGCACGTCGGTCCCGGGCACGTCCCTCAGGCGAAAGCGGAAGTACTCGTGCATGAACACGGTCGCCTTGTGCGTGAACGTGGGATCGCCGTGGTCGCTGTTGAGGGCGAGGATCTTCTCGCGGTACTCCTTGAGCACCTCCATGCGACTGATCATGGAGTGGGTCGGCTCGAGCTCGGCGCGACCGAACCTGCCCTTGAGGGCCCCCTTGTTAATCGTGCGCATGATGTCGAGGAGGCTCGCCTCGAAGAGCTTGACGACCTCGTCGACGTTCTTGAAGTGACGGTAGAAGGTCGAGCGGGACACGCCGGCGATGGCAATGACGTCAGAGACCTTGATGTCGGGGATGTCGGTCGTCCTCATGAGATCGAACACGGCATCCTCGATGCGCATCTCCGTCTCGTCGATCTCGCGCATCCGATCGCGCCTCGCTTTCATGAAACCCCCGCTCGCCGTCTCGTACCATACCTGCACACCATAAGCTTTTTTCGAAAGTCTATCGAGAGGCGCACGCCCCAACCTCGTATGCCCACCCAACCTGAAAAATCAAATTGTCTTACTATTTGTGTATTCGCACAGTCACCTGTCATCTGATTCGGGAGATGTGAGGCATGGAACTCAACGAGCTGCTCGTACGCCTGCCCGAGGGCGCGCTCTCCGCCGCAAGCTACGCCGATCCCCAGACGGACATCTACAACATCAGGTTCCTCACCACCGGCACGCAGGGCCTCGAGCCGGGAACCCTCTACTTCTCGTGCCCCGAGAACCTGCCCGACGAGATTGACTGCTCGAGCGTCGCGAGCATTGTCATCTATGGTGCCTGCGAGCTCCCAGCAGGAGTCGCGGACAACCACTCGATAAACGCGCTGCTGCTCTCCCCCGAGGCGGACCACCTCGAGTGCTACAACGCACTCCAAAGCTTCTTCATTGAGGACGACGAGGTAACGGATCTTATCAGGCGCATGCTCACCGCCCACTTCTCGAACAAAGGGCTTCAGTATCTGGTCGAGGAGGCGTCGCAAGCGCTCGGCAACCCCATCATGGTCGTGGACTCCGCCTACCACTACATCGCGCGTCACTTAGAGGGCGAGCTGGACGACGCTTCGGGCCTTGACAGGATTCTCGCCCAGGAGTTCGAGTACGAGTCCATCCTCGAGGCAGGCGTCAGCTTCATCGAGGAGAATCGCATCACCGAGAGAGTTGCGCGGGCTAAGAGGCCCCTCGTCATCCACAATGAGGTGCTGGGCTGCAACACTTTGATCGCCGCCTCCGTCGTGCACGGCATCACCATCGCGCACACCATCATGCTCGAGCGGAACCACCCCTTCAGGGAGGTTGACCACGAGGCGTTCGCCCGTCTCGCGCTCTTCGTGAGCCAGGAGATGCAGAAGGCGGCGCTCTACTCGACGAGCCAGGGGCAGATGGACTCCTACTTTCTCGTTAACCTGCTGAACGACGAGCAGCCGAGCCATGCCGTGACTCAGCGTCGTCTCGAGGTCCTCGACTTTCATCCTTTACCGACGCTCTTTGTCGCCGTGCTGCAGTCGAGGCGAGAGGGCTTGGGGCCGCGAGACTACGAGCAGGTCGCCAAGCAGCTCACGGGAACGCTTTCCAACAGCATCTACGCCGTTTATCAGGGAAGACTTACCGTCCTGTACTCGAGGGAAAAGGAGTCTGACCTGGGGGAATACACCGAGAGAGTCCTGCGCGAGGTGGCGCACCTCAACGACCTCTCCGTAGGCGTGAGCAATGCCTTCGCAGACCTCACGCACATCAAGAGCCACTACGAACAGGCGAATGCCGCCATCAAGTTCGGGTCGCTCGTGTCGGTGTTTCTGGACGACCGGGGTCTCTACCACTACTGCGACTACTCCTACGCGCAGATGCTCGAGCTCACAAACAGTCAGTACAACCTTCTGAACTTTGTACATCCCTCGCTCATGCGCCTTGCAAGGTACGATCGGGATCACAACTCCGAACTCATGGACACGCTCTTCGTCTATTTGCAGAACTCGGGCAACACGCAGCGGGCGGCAAAGATGCTGAGCCTGCACAAGAACACCCTGCTCTACCGCATAGGGCGCATCCGCAAGATCTTGGATTGCGACCTCACCTCCGGCGAGGACCAGTTCAACCTGCAACTTTCTTTCCGCGTCCTATTTTACCTCGGGCTCTTCAAGTCCCGCATATCCATTAGGCGCACCGACCTGAGCAAGGACACGGAGGCATAGGCCACAGGGCGGCAGCACCCGTTGCGGCAGCACCCGTTGCGGCAGTCTTCTCCGTGAAAGTGATGGACGCCGAACGACCAAGGAGCCAACAACGCAGCAGTACGTCGAGCGCACACTTTCGACTGTACACTCGGTGAGGTTTTGCGTCGAGTGCACACTCC
>JAGAWD010000233.1 GCA_017941585.1 Olsenella sp.
CGCCGCCGCGACGACGGGTGGGACGGCGACGACCCCGACGACGGCTACCCGCACATCCGGCGCGGCCGCGTCACGCAGGTCATGCCCGACCTCGGCCAGGGGAAGGAGGTGATCGTGTGAGGAAGGCGATCCTGGTGGCGCTCGGCGTCATCGCGCTGACCGCCTACGCCTGCTGCCGAGTGGCGGGTGAGGCGGACCGTATGGAGGGATACCGTCGGTAGAGGCGGCTGCTCCATAGAGACAACGAGGCGGCGGTCCTTCGGGGCCGCCGCCTCCCGTTGCATGCTCGTGCATTTGTTTTGGAGCTACGTGCTTGCATGGCTACATCGTTGAGTAACGATTGCATCGAGCCGTTGATGACATCAATCGGTCGACGATGACCCATTATGTGGGTCGATTCCAGCACAAAGCAGCCCCTCCGACGCCGAGCACGACAATCGCACCGAGAGTTAGGAGTTGGCCTGACCGCTTGTGAGAGTACGAGAGCTGTTCGCGCTGAAATGCCCTGCTCTCTTCATCGACTCGTTCCGTCGATGAAGCAGCCGCACACATCTTGTTAAGAATGTCGAGTCGCTGTTCATTCGTGAGGTCATCCCTCTGCAGCATCGACTCACAGACGTCCACAAGCTGGCCATTCTGCTTTTGGACCATTGCCCTTGAGGCCGTGTCTGACGAGATTGCGCGTTTCGTGTTCAGCCGATCATCCTTTGCCCAGGCAATTACTTCGCCAACGATGCTGACAATTCGCTCCTCGTCGAAGACTTGCCCGGACGTATCGCCTTCGATTGCGGCGGCATTGGTCTCTATTTGGCTCGTGCCGCTTCCCCGCCTAATTATCTCGTTCATGCGCTCATCCCTTACTGGTGAATAGTCTCTCGGTCGCCCGTGTACTCGACTGCCGGATGCCCTATTAGGAACAGTTCGAGCCTTTCCGTCTCCGGTATGGTGAGCTCGAACTCAGACACTGGCGTATGATTCGCATTCGTATACCAGATACTCCGTTTCCCCTTTTCGCGGGACTTGCAAATGCGCACGCCGCCCGGCTCGTCCAACGCCTCGAGGCCCCCGGGACAGCCGCCTAGGTTCACGCCCCACTCATACTCGGCATCTGTGAAGCCGCGCCTGAGGGGGGAGGCCATCTCGGGCACCATCCACCCAGAGGCCGTCTTCATGGCGGAGCGAATCTTACCCCTCCGAATCCAGACCCTTATCGTTGACGGAGCCACCCCTCGCTCGCCTGCAAACTCATCTACGCCGAGCAGCCTGCATCTCGTTTCGATGACCTTCAATCGCGAGTCGTACTCCTCAACTTCAAGCCACTCGTCATACCCGTTATCTGCAATATCGGACAACGAGACATGGCGGAGAAGAAGCGAGGTTCCATGGCTATCAATCGCGAACTCGTAGCACCATCCTTCGTCGAGCGTCTCGAATAGGGTGGTTTCTCTCACGCAATCATGGAACTCACGCAGGTTGCTCAGCTTTGCCTCGAGGTATCGTCTGCCCTCAAGGTCCTCTTCGGGACACCTCGAGACTTGTCCTTCCGTACGCCTCACTACATCATCTATCCGATGGAGTAGCGCTTGCTTGGTTGTCATGTACTCCTGGCTGAAGAGCTCACGCTTGCGGGCGCTCAAGTCCTCATCTAGATCAAGCAGTTCCTCTCGGCGTGACATCTGCTCCCCCTCGTTTTCAAATGTTGGAAAAACTGTAACGCATCGGGTCAGTTATTGCAAGAGGGAGAGGCTCCGGAAGGCAAGGCGCGCGGGCGCCTGTCATCCGGATCCGGCGCTCTCCACGCCTGTATGAGAGCGCCATGTGATGGGTATACTTTTCAACATGACGACAGGTTGAGTTTTCTACAACGTCTGTCTTGACTAATCTCCCTTATATAATCTATATATAGTGTGTCATATGGTTAATAACCACAATATATTGTGGTCTAATGAATGGATGAGGATGAGCAGAACCAGGAAGAGCGTCCCACGGAAGGTCCTGCTTTCCTTGTGGGCTCGTGCAGCAGGGAGGTGCGAGCTCTGTGGCAAGGAGCTGGATGTCGCACACGCCTTCGACGAGTTGGGCAACTTCGCACAGGTTGCCCACATCAACGCCTATTCGCCCGGTGGGGCGCGCTACAAGGACGGCATGACCGAAGATGAGCTGAACGGCTTCGACAACCTTATGCTCCTCTGCCACGAGCACCACAAGATGATTGACGACAACGCCGACGCCTATCCCGAGGAGGTGCTCATTAGGCACAAGGAGGACTGGGAAAGCTCGATAGCTGGTTTTGTCGGGGGCCTCGCACCATCCCGCGCACTCGTCACCACGATACTCCTGCCCGCAGGGGGAATGAGCCCACACGTCACCCCCACTGAGCTTAGTGCCGCACTGCATGGGAAAGGACTGTACGCCGCCAACCCGAAGGCGTATGACTTCGCGAAGGGCGTCGCCTTCCCATGTCGACTCCAAGATGCCAGCGGACAGATTGAGCGTCGCATGGCGGCATTCGAGGACTCGTATGATGACCAGACAATTCCAGTGGCGGTATTCGCCCTCGCCCCCCAGCCGCTCCTGATCAAGCTCGGAAGCCTCCTTGGCGGGATGCGTGACGTTAGGATTTTCCAGCCAAGCAGAGTCGGACGAGGCTGGGCTTGGCCCGAGGGCGGGAACCCAATCGACTTCTCAGCTCGCCAAATTAGCGATGGTCTGCAGGACTCATGCCACGCTTCATTAGTAATCAGTCTCAGTGGCGTCATCAATATGAAGACTATTGTGGACATCCCCAACGGCTCCCCAGTCTATGAGCTCACCACGACGGATCCAGACACAGGAATCGTCACCAGCGAGGAGACGGTGAGGACCTTCGTCAATGAGGTCACCTCGCTCATCGATGACATACACGAGAGCTATCCGAGGGTGAAGGAACTGCACGTTTACCCAGCGATGCCCGCATCCCTTGCAGTGGGCTTCGGGACCGCCCTCAGGTTCAATCTAATCAGCAAGTACGTAGTTCACGAAAAGGCCGACGGAACGTTCGGTGAAGCCCTTTGCATCGGGAGGTTCGATGGCTAACGACAACAGCCTACTCAATGAGATGTACGCCGCAATCGCGGAAGAGCTGGACATATCCGAAACCATGCGTGGGAAAGCGGAAAGGGCTTACACGTGCGTCGGCGCGTGCATCGACAGTGATCCCGAGCAGCCTGCCGACATCTTCGTCCAAGGCTCCTTCGCCCTCGGCACCGTGACCAGACCCACGAGCGGCGAGGACGACGACTACGACATCGATCTGGTCAGCGAGCTGCCCGGGATGACCCATTCCAGCCCCCGGGCCATCAAGCACCATGTCGGCAACCTCCTCAAGGAGCACGGGACCTACTCGCAGAAGCTTGGGCACGAGGGCAAGCGTTGCTGGACGCTTCAGTTCGACGAGTTTCACATGGATATCCTTCCCTGCACGCCAGACCCGGCGGCGCCGAGCGAGACCGCAATCACCTTGACCAACCGCGAGCCCAACGGATCGTACACGACGAGGTCGAGCGACCCGAGGGCATACCAGCGATGGTTCGAGCAGCGCATGGGTGACTCCCTCACTCATGCGCGCCAGCGGGCGGTTGGGAAGGTCTACGCCTCGGTTGACAAGGTGCCCACGTTCGCAGTTGCCACTCCGCTGCAGATGGCCATCAGGATCCTCAAACACCATCGCGACGTCATGTTCGAGGGACGCGACGACGCGCCAATCTCCATCATCATCACCACGCTGGCAGCCTTGTCCTACGAGCAACAGGCAGGGGTGTTCGACACGGTGAGCGACGTGCTGGATTCGATGGAAAGCCACATATACATCAAAGGCGGCCTCTACATAATCGCAAACCCCGTCGACCCGAAGGAGAACTTCGCAGACAGATGGAACACCGAGCCATGGAAGGCAGAGGCGTTTTCCAATTGGGTCAACGCTGCACGCAACGACCTCGTCGACAAGCCGCTCACGTCCTACAGTGTTGACGTGATAGCGGACGGCCTCAGGGGCCCGCTATCAAAGAATGTGGTCAACAGAGCCCTCCCGAGGTTCGGCGACAGGCTGTACGCCGAGCGCCAG
>JAGAWD010000021.1 GCA_017941585.1 Olsenella sp.
ATCTGCCAGCAGTGCCGCGGCCGCACCAACCAGCTGGCGCTGGGCGGCCGCGGCGACCCCGACTGCCACGAGGAGTTCGAGGCGCTGCTCCGGACCTGCCGCGAGAACGTGCTGGTGCCCAACTTCACCACGAGCGGGTTCGCATTCACGCCGGAGAAGGCCGAGCTCTGCAGGCGCTACTGTGGCGCTGTGGCCGTGAGCTGGTACCGCAGCGAGTACACGCTCGCCGCCATCCGCATGCTGCTCGACGCCGGGGTGAGGACCAACGTGCACTACGTGCTGGGGAGGAGCTCCATCGACGAGGCTATCGGCCGCCTGGAGCGCGACGACTTCCCCGAGGGGCTCAACGCCGTCATCTTCCTGCTGCACAAGCCGGCGGGGCTCGGATCGGAGGCCGACGTGCTCAAGGCGGGCGACCCGCGCGTCGCGCGCTTCTTCGGGCTGGTGGACGCGGTGCACCCCTTCAAGGTGGGCATGGACAGCTGCACGGTGCCCGGCGCGATCCGCCACTGCAAAAACGTCCTGCCCGAGAGCCTGGACACCTGCGAGGGCGGGCGCTTCAGCTGCTACATCGGGCCGGACATGGTGATGGTGCCCTGCAGCTTCGACCAGGAGCGACGCTACGAGGTGCAGCTGCGGGGCGAGGCCGGCACCACCATAGAGGACGCGTGGAACGGCGCGCCTTTCGAGGCCTTCCGCGACCGCATGCGTGGCGCATGTCCCGGCTGCGAGATGAGGGAGCTCTGCATGGGCGGCTGCCCGCTCATGCCCCAAGTGGTGCTGTGCGACAGCGGGGACAGGGCGACCGTCTAGGCTGAGCGAGGGTGGTCAATGGTGTGGCGCTAACAACATCCTATGCGGTGCAAGAGTGTGCTCATCGGAGCAAACATGGATGGTCTGCAATAGAAAGGGGCTTGTATGTGGCATTTCGAGACAGCTGGTAGCGGCAAAGGACAGGAAATGGAGTTCGGGGACATTTCTTGGCTCGTTCTCGACGAGTCGATCGATGGTGGCAGGAAACTCTTGCTGGCAAAATGGAGCACCTATGCTGACTGGCTGCCGGAGGATATGGATGAGCGCTGGAGTCGCGGAGGCGACTTCTCATGGGAGACATCCGGTGCTCGGGAATACCTCAACGGTCGCTTCCTCGACGAGCACTTCTCGGCACAAGAGAGGTCACAAGTTGTAGAAGTGCAGCTCGACAATAAGGGCAACCCATTCGGTGATGACCACGAATGCTCGGCGACGGTTGACAAGGTCTTCTTGCTGAGCCTCGAGGAAGCGGTCAAGTACTTTGCTGACAGTCCCGGGGCAGAGGAGCTCGCGATTGTAGAGGGGAACACCTTCTACACGCGCACCCCCTTCGACCACAAGGCACCATGCAGCCCGATTAGGTTCGACTCGGACAGCCAGTGGGGGGAGTGGGCTGGCGAGTTCGACTTCGAGGATGAGGGTAGCGACAGGAGTGACGAGATTGAGGCGGCCTTCCCTGGCATCAGCGGGCTTGCTATGAACACGATGAGCGCTTGGGTTGATGTTAGCGAAGGCGATATTGCTGTGCGACCAGCCCTGTGGGTCAGTTGCTAAAACCACGCTTTTTGCTCGTCAGCCTGGAGGTCGGAGAAAAATGAAGATCAGAGCGGACTTCGTCACCAATTCGAGCAGTAGCAGCTTCGTGACCATCTCGCTTAGCGGGGGTGGAGCCAGCAGGCGTTTTTCGTTCGACAATGGAGGAAACGGCTATGATTCCTATAATCCCAAGGACGTGAGAGACTTGTTGGGAGCGGCCAAGTCTTCAGATGATGTAGTCCGTGCCCTATCGAAGTCTATCGGTCGGCAAGCGTTCAAGCAGTTCTCAAGGGACAAGAGCTTTGACTCGCTTGTGCAGGGAATCAAGGCCGTAGATAGCGTTCAGAGACTGGGCAGAATCGAGATTGAAGGCGAGTGGTACAGCGATGGTAATGGCTCTGCTTCTCGCCTAGTCTATGACTTCTCCAAGGGAAGCGGGGCGTTCACCAGAGCGTCACTGGATGACGATGTAATCAGATACTCCGGAAATCCGGTCGCCCCATCGAGCTATTGGCAGCCGTTCGACTACCTCGACTTCGACTCCGCACCCACCATCATTGACGAGACTAAGGCCGAGAGTCCAGCAATCCCTGATGGGCTCAATGACGACGCATTTGAGCGGAGCGTCGCCGATGCGCTGCGCAGCTCCCTCACAACCTTCTATGAGAGGGTTGGCATCAACCGTTGCACCGGGCCCGTTGGCGCTCAGGCCATGCGCAGCAGCGGAAGTCCCCTCTCGCGTCTGGGAGACGGACGTGTATGGAAGGCTTTAGTCAAAGTCAAGCTGAATGGCCGTCCCGACCTCGTTTCCATGGTAAAAGGAGTGGCCCCAAGACTCGAACCGATCTGTAGCTGCGGGGAACTGTGTATCTACGTAGACGGCTTCTCAACGAGCCCCGACGGCTTGAGTGAGATTCCATCGTTCGATGTCATCGAGTTCGAGCTCTACGATTGCAAGGTCGGCGACCTTGTCATTTTCAACGATTTGTTCAACGAGGTCGGCAAGGTTGGAACCGGCTACGGCGCCTTGGTCAACGCGCCGTCAACACAGGGGGCGTTCATTGAGGCCTTTGGCGACGTGAGGGTCGAGGATATGAACCTCGACTCATACGACAGCTGGTCTGACGGGTTCTGTGGAGAGCGAATTGAGTGGGGCACTGGCGTGGGTCCCCGCGTGATATTTAGCCTAGATAAGAAGTCACTGGCCTCAATGATGGATTGCTCTGTGGATGCGTTGGCTAACGTCATCGAGCATAACGACGAACGGTTCCTTACCATGATCCTCGGCGAGGAGCTTGCCGAAGAGGTCTTCGGTCCTGACCTCACCGGCGGAGTCGATTACAGCATTAACCACGGAATCTCTGACAATGACTCGGCCATACGAGAAGTCTTCCCAAATGAGGGCGTAGTGGTATGCTGGCCGCCCTATGGAGCGTGGGGTTCGTCCACCAGCGTGCATGACTTCGAGGAGTACAGGGAGGACTTCGAGAGGATGGCCCATGCCTTGAAGGAGAGGGGCGGATGGGTTGACATCAGCTGGGGTGTGAAGGCTTTCGGGGAAACCTTTGAGAACGTCTTCACATCGGACGAAGGCTTTAGACAGATGAAGTTTGTGTCTGGTCCGAACTACTGGGGAGATTTCGAGGCAGTGAGTTACGAGCTCTAAAATGAGATGGCAGTGCTTTTTCAGCCCGTTCGGACTCGAGGATGACTCGGACTACTTAGCCGAGTGCCAGAGACAATCGAATAAGGAAGCTGGGAGTTTACCTAGTCGAGAAGAGCGGGTAAGCGTTCAATCCAAAGTCCCTGTCGGAGGTACGTAGGGTTCGCAATCGATAGTATTGTGTTACCTGAGGCTTGAAAATGGTCCAGGCCAAGGTTTACCAAAGAGATGGTTGGATGTCACGTTAAGGACTACGTGGCATCTGCTTATGGTGGACTTGAACCTCTCGAGCCATCGGTCTTGCATCTGACATGAGCACCAAAGAATCAGCCCGCCCCATGGCCACGCCATGCCCCGGGACTCCTCCCAGCCGCCCCGCACGGCGCCGGTCAAGGGCCCCACGGAACCTCGCACAAATCCAAGGGCGATTGGTGGAGGTTGCCGTGGAGCTCCTATGCCCAGCACCTACCACGGGGCGGAAACCCTTGGCCTCCAAGGGTGGCAAGCGCGCACGGACGGTCCGTGCGGCACCGCCACCCGAGAGGAGACAAGGACATGGCAACCACCAAGAGCACCAAGCGCAACATGAGCAAGGCGGAGCGCCAACAGGCACGCGCGAAGGCGCAGGAGCGCGCGCAGGCAGCGCTCGACCGCCTCGGAGAGGGCGTCCGCGAGGTCTACCAGTCCGAGCGCTGGGAGTCGTGGCTGCGGAGCCTCAGCAAGTTCTACGACTACAGCCTCGGCAACACCATCCTGATAGCGATGCAGATGCCGACCGCCACCCACGTGGCCAGTTTCAGGAGCTGGAAGCGCGACTTCAACCGGTACGTGAAGAGGGGCGAGCGCGGCATCGAGATCCTCGTGCCCATGTTGGTCAAAGACAAGAGCGAGGACGCCGACGAGGAGCGCCGCCGCCTCGTGGGCTTCCGCGTGGGCCACGTCTTCGACGTCAGCCAGACCGACGGCGAGCCGCTGCCCACCCTCGTGGACGAGGTCGTCGGGGGCGTGGAGCGCTACGCCGCCGTGATGGACGCCGTCCGCGCCGTCTCAGCC
>JAGAWD010000234.1 GCA_017941585.1 Olsenella sp.
CCGCCCGCCAAGCAACAAACGAAAGGCGGAGGGCCCATGGACGGCTTCGAGAGGATAACCGGCCGCGAGCATGAAGGGCTCGTGGAGAAGTGCCAGGAGAACGGCTGGCTCAAGGTCGGCGGCTTCGACTGGCAGGACGACCCGTTCCTCGAGGAGTACCCCTACGAGTTCTCCCGCACGGACAGCGTCGACAGGCTCCGCGAGGCGCTCGGCTCGGGCAACTGGGCCATACGCCAGGGGTTCTGCTACCGCGACCTCGCGTTCATCCAGCAGGTGAACGGCGGCGACGAGTGGTGGACGCTCAAGCGCGACGGCGACGCGTGGACCGGCTTCGAGAGCTGGAGCTTCGGCGCCATCACCCAGGAGCCCGAGCGGTTCGAGCGCGCCATGCGCGACATGTGCGAGGCGACGCCAGAGCAGTGCCGCAGCGGCGAGTGGGCCCATCTGCACGAGAAGGCTCCCGAGTGATACCGCTACCATAAGAACGGCCACTTCGGCTACTCAATATTGACGACCGCGCTACCGTAAATGCGACAGGCGCGCTACCGTACTTTCGCCAATCGTGCTACCGGGAATAAGCTTGCTTCCAGCAGGGCAACCGTTGGAAGGAGCGCGATTGGAGAGGAACGTCATGGGAGAGCTGAACATGTACCGCCAACTCGGCATAAGGCCGAACTTCACCGAGATCGGCAGGAAATACGGACTCGACAGGCGGACCGTCGCGAAGTACTGGAGGAACGGCGACGAGGTCGAGGACCATAGGAGGGACAAGGCAAGCGCGTTCGACGAGTTCAGGGACGTGATCGAGCAGAAAGCCTCGTTGCCCGGAGTCACGAAGAGGGCGATATACGAGTTCCTGCTCCACCGCCACCCCGATGCCGGCCTGCCGAAGTACGGGTCGTTCACGAAGTACTGCCGCAACCGGAGGATCGAATGCGCGCCGACGGCCGAGGCCGACGCGCACCCGCGCTTCGAGACGCCGCCGGGCCGCCAGCTGCAGTTCGACTGGAAGGAGGGCCTGGAGATGGTCGACGTGAACGGCGAGGTGTTCGAGTTCAACGTCTTCTCCGCCGTGCTCGGCTACTCGCGCGCCCACCGCTTCATATACTCGCGGACGCGCACCGAGGACGACCTGCTGGCCTGCCTGCTCGCGACGTTCGTCAGGTTCGGCGGGGTGCCGGAGGAGGCCATAACCGACAACATGGGCGCGCTCGTCACCTTCTCCGGGGGCAGGCGGACGAGGTCGGAGCGGGCATGGCGCTTCGCAAAGGAGGCGGGCTTCGAGCTGAAGCTCTGCAGGGTCTCCACGCCGCAGACCAAGGGCAAGGACGAGAGCGCCAACCGCTTCGTCAACAGGCTGCGCGCCTACGACCACGACTTCGAGGGCGAGCGGGGCCTGATGGACGCCATAGCCAGGATCGAGGCCCGCTCGAACTCCGAGCCCAACGAGACGACGGGGCTGCCGCCCGCGGTGCTGTTCATGAAGGAGAAAGAGCACCTGCGCCCCATAGGCAACATGCGCCTCCTGCAGGACATGGTCGGAAACGTGAGCGTGCAGAGGGTGCCGGCGACCATGCTCGTGCGCGCCGCCGGCAGGCAGTGGTCCGTGCCGCGCGCCTGC
>JAGAWD010000235.1 GCA_017941585.1 Olsenella sp.
AAGTTTCCCAACCTCACTGTCGGTGCCGGCTCCACGGTCCATCCGGTGTACGTCTGCCGCGAGGCAACCGAAACCTCCGCTCCCGAAAGGTCCCTCGGCATTATCGTGAATGATTTCGCAATCTCGCCTTTGTAATCACCAACGCCCGTCACGGTGACAGAGGCTTTGCCCGCATCAACGTTGTTGGAATACGACAACTCGTAGTCTCGACCCTCCGCGAGCCTTTTTCCATCGCAAGCAACATCTACTGCTGGTTCGATTTCGCTTCCCGTATACGTCGCGTTGGGGATGGAAGAAACCGTCACCCCTGACCTGTTCAAATCTATTTGCGCGCTATCGAAGTCAACTTGATATGAAATGGACGTGTCGGCACCGCCCAAAGTTTTCAATCCAGTTATTTCGACAGCATATGAGCCGGCATATTCGTTTGCGCCTAAATTTGCCGAACCTGGATTGAAGATGATGCATCCGGGCGTCCCGTACCCGCTGTTCTCGACGGCGAAATACTCTCCCGTCGTCGTAACGGCAGAATCAGCATTGTCCAGATTCCACGTCTTTCCATCCGAGAGCCGCTTGACCTGAACCTTTACCGACGAGGCATTCGGTAGGTCGTAGCGGCTGGTGTTAAGCGAGACGGACCACGGCGTACCTGGCGCAAACAAATCGTTCAGGAACGCACCCGAGGCCGGCCACGCAACATAGTCATACGAGACGGAATTGTCCTCTGAGACATAGCCGTAAGAGGCGTCGCCACCGCTTTGGCCGAACACGCGCACGTCCGTGAACATGCTCCCCGATTCGCTGAGCGCAGAGCCAATGCCCATAGTCTTTGTGGCAGGATAGAGCAGCCAGCGTCTGTGCCCAACTCTCGACATATTGCTCGAACCTTCGTCGTCCATCTGTCCCTGCAGGGCAGTTTGCAAAGGATTGCTGTAACCCCGGGAATAGGAAAGGTTGCTTGACGAGCACGCGTATTTTCCAGGCGCCGCTTGCGCATCGGTCACTCCCGATGGAGTGCTCGGATAGTGCGTTAGCCCGCTATCGAGACGCGCGAGAATAAGCGCCCCCTGCGATGCGTTAGCGTTGAGCGTACTCTCGAAAGTGACATCATCGAGGTTCGCGGAACGGCGAATGAGATTGAGATAAGCCTGCGCAAAAGCAAGCGATTCAGAACTCAACGTCCCCGCCTCATAGGCGTTGACATCCGGTGCGCTGGACCAATAGCCATTTGAAACGCTTGGGTGAGCCGGGAGCTCTTTGTAGAGCGACCTGAGCTCCTGCATCGAGGGCTTCCCCACGTTGTCCAAACCACTTGAAGACGAGCCTGACTGTACGCTCAGCCCTTCTTGGCTTTGAGCAGCAAGGCCAACTGATGAATCTAGCGCAACGGGATCTCCAACAAAACTACCGGCGTTTTCGTTTGCAAACGTGACTCCGCACCACGTGCACGCAAAGAGCGCGGCAGACGTTGCGGCAGTCAATATCCTAACCGTGATGCCTCTCATCGACTTTCCTCCCCAAAACGGCATCCCACGCTGCACATATGGCACTTTTCATGGGATGCCCCCGCCTCTCCTTGTCCCGAAGTATCGTTCGGAGCGTCATTGCATGCGATCTTTTTTCATGCGTCAGCACTCTTGCCAAAGCTCATCCCAGTGGGGCCGTCCGCAGTCCGCTACGCCACACCGTACCAGCCGATCCCCTCGGCGTTCCAGCCCACCGAGACGAGCATGTCGTTCTCGTCCTTGCTCGTGGTGTAGTTGTGGGTGCCCACCTGGGCGTACGGGTTGTACTGGCGGAAGAGCGGCACGCCGCGCGCCTCGTCGGAGTACCAGCCGACGCCCTCGTCGCTCCAGCCCACGGCCACGAGCGCGTCCCTCTCGCCGGCCGAGGTCGTGTAGTGGTGGTCGCCCGCGAAGGCGTTGTAGAGGCGGTAGACAGGCTCGGCCGAGCCCTCCGGCGCGACCCAGCCCACGCCCTCGTAGGACCAGCCGACGGAGGAGAGCATGTCCCTCTCCACGGTGGAGGCGGTGTAGAAGTGCTCGCCGGAGTTGGGGTTGTAGAGCCGGTGCATGGGGACACCGTCCGCTGCAGGCTGCGCCGCCCCGTTCGGAGGTGTGACAGACGGCGCGGAGTCACTCCCCCCGCCAGACGAAGGCGCGCCAACTATCTCGAACGAACCGGTCGTGCTTCCCGAATAGTTCCCCGTTCCGGAAACAATGACCTGCGCTGTTCCGACATTGACATTGTTGGAGTATGAAACGATATAATCGCTTCCTCTGTTAAGCTCCAAGTTTCCCAACCTCACTGTCGGTGCCGGCTCCACGGTCCATCCGGTGTACGTCTGCCGCGAGGCAACCGAAACCTCCGCTCCCGAAAGGTCCCTCGGCATTATCGTGAATGATTTCGCAATCTCGCCTTTGTAATCACCA
>JAGAWD010000236.1 GCA_017941585.1 Olsenella sp.
CCTCGATCGACGTTGCGTATCGCGTGGAGGGCAGGAGCTGGTGGCCGCAGGAGGAGCCGCGCCAGGCCGAGTACGACAACGCCACCAGGAACCTGGACGCTGTCGGCTGGAGCGTAGACTACGTCTTCACGCACGAGGTGCCGAGGAATGCGATCGTCGAGGCGCTCGACTGGAGCTACCGCCGCGAGGGCCGCGATCCCCTGGCTAGCGAGCTCTCGGGGTACCTGCAGTGGGTCGACGAGAGGCTGGATGCCTCTAGGCTCAAGGCTTGGTACGCGGGCCACTACCATAGGGACGCGACGGTGCTGGACGACAAGCACGCGGTCCTGTACCAGGAGATTCTGCCGCTCGGTGAGATGCCCGGGTAACGGCGTGCGCGGGGGCCGGTTTGGGCTGCATCGGGCTGCACCGGTCGGATGGATACGGACGTGCCGCGCCGCGCGGGATTGCGGAGGAGCTACGCATGACGGGAGTCGATATGGAAGAACGGGACCAGTTGGGCCAGAGTGAGGGCGAGGTTAGGGTCGAGAACGAGGACGTTGTCGTCGTTGAGCGCCCAGGCGACCTTGTGGCGGGAATCGTCGTGAGCGGGAGTGGCGAGTACAGAGGAGTCGGGCTAATCGAAGAGGACCTCGCCGCGATGGAGAAGCTCTTCTCCGCTAAGGACGCCCCGCGCTCGATCGTGGAGGCGCTTGAGAGGGAGCCCTTCCGCGAGGCGATCCCGCGTGCGCTTGACTGCGTTCTCGAGGCGCTCGATCGTGCCAAGGAGCTTCTCGTGGACCCGAGCGAACTTGCTGGTGATGCCGATCCTGCGGATGACGGTGGGTCGGCGGGTGGCGGAGAGTCGACGCGCGTGGATGACGATGCGGCCTGTGCGTCCCCGGCGTCGATTGGGCTGCTTGCCGGCGCGGTGCGTCTGGCCTGCCTGCTGGGACGCTTGATCGAGTACGACTGCGAGGACCTGGCTACTGGTCTTGACGCTGCCTGCGAGGGGGAGGGCCCGGTGGGAGGGGCTCGTGGCGGGCGCGTTTCTCCCTCGCGCAGCATCTCGGGCACGCGCGTTTCTCGCTCGGTGGCCACCTCCGCCGCATGCGAAGTGGTGAGGGTGGCGGAGGAGCTCGAGCGGAGCATTCGGGACACCTTCCCCGAGAGGGGCGCCGTGCCGAGGGCGTACTGGCCGCCTAAGGGCAGCTGGGAGGGCGGGCCGTGGCTGCCCGCAACGGAGGAGGAGGTCGACGCGATCGCGTGGTGGTTCGTCAGGGACCCGCGGCAGCGACGGCAGTTGGAGGGAAAGCGGGTCTTCCTTGGACGCTGCGATTTGGCTGCGGTGCAGGCTGCCTTTGCGGCCGAGCGGGGCGCGGGCGCTCCCCCGAGCGATCACTTCCTGCTGCGCCGCGATGCCGAGGCGTTTGCAGAGAGGGGCCTGTGGGCGATCCTGCCCTGGCAGATGGCCTTGTGCAAGTGGCGTGATCTGGGCAGGGCGGCGGTGCGCGTGTGGGCGCCGCTGCCGGAGGAGATGCCATAATGACTGTTGGGGATGGCGTCGGGATGACGGTTGAGGAGCGCGGCGTGCGCAACATGGTGGTAGATGCGTGCGAGGGCGTCGGCATCTACCGAGACGTGCTCGAGGTCAAGCTGTGCGACGGCCCCAAGCCCGAGGACCCGAAGCCGTATCACCTTGGCCACTACCTCGGCCTCGCGCGCGACGGCGCGGATAAGGTCGTGGCGTGCGTGGACAGGGGCCTGCTTGCCCGCTCGCCAGAGTTCAGGCGGTCGTGCGTGTCGGGCGCGCTGCTCGACTTTCTGGAGGAGGCGGATCGCGGCAGCTTTCGGCAGGACGAGTGGTCGACGGCTGCCGAGGCGCGGGAGGTGCTCGCCGCCGGCGGTGCCGGGGCGCGAGAGGGGCTTGCCGGTGGCGAGACCTTCCGCCTGGTGTACCCGCGGGGCTCGGTCGTCACGCTGTGCCCGGCGTGCGGGCGGGCTGGCGTCTACACGGATGCCGAGCTTGCGTTTGGGTGCTGCGACAACCTGCGGGCGCGCTGTGACGCCTGCGGTGCGGAGCGGCACGTCGCCATGGTGTCGTGCGACGTGCTGCTGGCGGCAGGCGGGCTCCCCGCGGGCGCGCCCCGTGCAGACGAGCCCCGTGTGGGCGGGCTCTATCTCGAGGCGGACGGGTCCTGCGTC
>JAGAWD010000237.1 GCA_017941585.1 Olsenella sp.
AGAGACACCCTCATCTCCTCGATGGCCTTGCGGATCTTCTCCTCGGCTTCCTTCTCGGCCTCGGCCCGGAGCCTCTCGCGCAGCTCCTTCTCCTCGCGCGCCTTGCGGCGACGCTCCTCGGCGGCGTTCTTGCGCGCCAGCTCCTCGGCCTCCACGTCTGTGACGACGGGAGGCACGGGCACGACGGGTGCCGCGACCGCGGCGGCCGACGGCTCTTCCAGCGATGCCGCCGGACGAACCTCGTGCAGGGGAAGAACGGAGGGTATGGCATGCTTCGGGACACTGGGGCGCTGGGTCTCTACTACTGAAAGGTCAACCGCCGTGTTGCCCAGTATGGGGCCCGTCGTAATTGCGGGCGCGGCATGCGAGGGGGAAGGGGTCGCTCCCCCGCCCATCTCCTCGTCCAGCAGCTCCAGGGCGCGCTCAACGACGGTGGCCTTGGTAACGTACTCTCGGGCGGCGAGATCGTTGATTATCTCCACGTGCCGCACGCGTAGGCGGAAGTTGGCCTGACGCGTCTCGGCCGAGGGGGGCGTCTCGGGAATGTGCTCGCCCTCCGCCACACGGCGCTCCAAAAGCTCCAGCGCGCGCTCGACGACAGATGCCTTCGTCATGCGCCCCATCGCGGCAAGTTTGCCGATTATCTCGATATGCGCAACGGAAAGCCGAAAGTTTGCCTGCTTTGTCATTTCTGCCATGGGTGCGACCGCCTTGTGGTTCGTTGCTGGAATGCCAGCCTAGCTTCGTTTAGCGATTTATTCATTTATAGCACCATTTATGACCTGTGTATATAGCAAACACCATAAATTTCCGGCAGATTGCGAGGTAGCGTGCGGACAAGGGCGCGCAGGACCATACGACGCAATGGCTATGCCGCCGGCTGCTGCATCACGAAGGCAACGACCTCGGAGGGATAGTGCGACCGGACGTCACGGGGAACGTCGTAGATAGCATAGTTCTTCCCCACCTTGAGCAGGGCAAGCTTATCCTCCATGCCACCCTCGTTGTTGGGTTCGCCCGTCGCGAACGCGCTCGGCTCCACCGCCGTGCCGTCAAGCCAGACGAATCCCGTCCCCCCGACGACGTCGCCGCGCTGGCCCCCCAGCCAGAATACCCATGCCGGTGACTTGCGGACGAGGGTCAGCACCTGCGCGAGCTGGGACTCGGTCTTTGGCTGTGCCAGCGTGCCACCATGCTCCTCGCAGTAGGCCTCGGCCTCTTCCCAGTCGCGCGCCTCCTGCACGAGGGTGTAGCGCAGGCCGGAGATGTCCGTGGCAGTGGCTCCCGAAGCATCGGATCCCGTTGTGGGCGAGCCCGAGGAGACCTGAGCGGGCGTCGTGGGGGCGCTGCCCTCGATCGAGTGGCCCCTGCCGGAAGCAAGGACCCAGCCGGGCAGGGCTCCTCCGCCGACCCACCAGCCGACACCCAGTGCCAGAAGCACGACCGCCAGACCCGAGATGACCTTCGGCACCGGGCTCGAGGCAGGCTCCGGCTCGTAATGCTCGCGTGCCGCAGAGGCGCGCACGGCCGCACGAGAGCGAGACCAAGAGCCCAGGCCTGAGCCAGCACCGGCACCAAACCTTCCGCTCACGGCATCCCTCAGGTGTCGTGGCCTGCCGACACGACGCTTGACCACGGCACCGCAGGATCGGCAGAACCAATCGTCGGGAGCAAGTGCCTCGCCGCAGGCGGGACATGCCCCTCCAATCCGCCCGATCTCTGCCTCCATACGCTACCTCCCGCCCGCGTCGTCGGTATCGCAGGGCACGCGAGCGGATTTGCCCCCGATAAGAATGCCATGCCTTCGCTCGTTGGCCTCGCCTCGAGAATCTGCGCGGCGGATTGCGCCGAAGGACCGTTCCCGCAGGCGCGAGCACCGCCAAAGGCCATCGGACCGCCATTGTCTACACGCGGCGATGCCGAAACCGCAGACGCATGACGAGTGGACATGAACCCCATCAATAATAACACCTTGCCCCTGCCCTTGCCCTACGCAGGGTAGGCCAGGCACCCCATCGCCGCGTCGTCGCCGCGTCGTCGCTGCACTACGGCGGCACCGCGGCATACGAGACTCGCGAGCGCCCCGCACCAGTCGGAACAGACCGGCACGGGGCGTCTTGCTAGAGGTAGAACCACAGACCTAGCATTGGGACCTATGGGACCTAGCTCACGACGCGGTTCCCTACTTCCTGCGGACCGGAATGGGCCTAGGCGGCGTCTTGGGCTTCTTGGCACCCGCGCGCACCACGGCCCCCTCGGGGCACGCCTCCAGGCAGGCCCCGCACTGGGAGCACTTGCGCTGGTCGACGACGTGCACGAACTTGGCCTTGCCCATGATGGCGTCGTCGTCGCACGCGTCCAGGCACTTGCCACAGCCGGTGCACTTGGACACCAGGATGTGATAGGTCTTGAACGCGGGGCAACCACCCGACGGGCAGCTCTTCTTGGTGATGTGGGCCTCGATCTCGGGGCCGAACAAGTCGAGTGCCTGCAGGACGGCGCTAGCTAGCGCGCGGCCCTCGCCGCAGAGCGCCTGCGCCTGCATGACGGGAGCAAGGTCGCGCAGAAGGGCGATGTCATCGGGTTTGCCCTTCTTGGAGCAGACGTCACCCAGGATGGTGACGACCTGATAGCCGCCCTCGTGACCGAAGGTGCAGGTGCACTCGGTCGAGCGGCGCAGCTCCTCGCACACGTCGAGAAGCGCGTGGGCCATGCAGTCCTCGGGGCCGAACGTCTGCAGCTCGCAGGTCGTGACCTCGAGCTCCTCCCCGAAGCGCTCCGGCACCACGAACTGCGCCATAGGATAGCCGAACCACACGGCCTTGAGCTCCGCCGCGTCGACGCCCAGCTCCTTGAGCAGCGCGGCCGTCGTGGTCGACTGCTTCTGAATCTCGTGTTTCATCGGTTCGACCTCCCTAGTATTCGTTCCAGAGGCGCGGCCTCGTGATGTCGAGGCGCAGGTCGCACTGCAGGCAGCGCGACGCCTCGCAGACGGCCTCGTCCTCGGTGAAGGGGCACTCGTAGGGCTCGAAGGTGGCCTTGCGCTCCTCGGCGGGCGCCATCTGGGGCTGAACCGCGGGGGCGTAGAACTCCTGGGGCGCCTTGCCCAGGCTCGGCTCGTGGTCCTCGGGGTCGAGGAGCTCGGCGGAGATGTCGCCGTCGCCTCCCAGGAAGCGGTCGATCGAGCTCGCGGCCTCGCGTCCCTCGGCGATGGCGCCGATCACGGACTTGGTGCCGGTCACCACGTCGCCGGCGGCGAAGATGCCCTCGGCGCTGGTGGCGTGATCGGCGTCGGCCACCACGTAGGGGCCGTGCGTCAGCTCGAGGTCGAAGCCCATGGTGTCCTCGGGCTTCTGACCCACACCGAAGATCACGTAGTCGGCGGACAGCGTGAGCTCGCCGCCCTCCACCAGCTCGGTCACCGCGCGGTGGTTCTCGTCGAAGTAGAACTTCGCGATCTTGTGGATCGTCATGGAGCCGACCTTGCCGGTGCCGTCGTCGTTGATCGACGTAAAGGCGTAGGCGTCGTGCAGGACCACGCCCTCCTCGGCGGCCTCCTCGCGCTCCTCGGGCGTGGAGGTCATCACGGCCTCGGCCTCGAGGCAGGCGACGTCGACGCTCTTGGCGCCGAGGCGCACGGCCGTGCGGGCGCAGTCGTAGGCGACGTTGCCGCCGCCGAGCACCACGACGCGGCCGCCCTCGACGGGCTGGGGCCTGCCCTCGCGGGCCGCCTTGAGGAACTCGGTGTTCACGTAGACGTTCTCGAGGTCGTGCCCCTCCATGGGAAGCACGTTGCCCTTGAAGGTGCCGACGGTGACGAGCACGGCGTCGAAGCCCTGGGAGAGCAGCGCCTTGACGTCCTTCACGCGCTCGTCGCAGCGAAGCTCGATGCGCGGCTCGGGGTCTGCGCCCTGGCTGATCTCGAGGATGGTGTCGACTTCCTTGTCCAGGATCTCGTCAGGCAGGCGATAGGCCGGGATGCCGTAGCGAAGCTGGCCGCCGACCTTGGCGTTCGCCTCGAAGACCGTGACCCTGTGGCCCTTCTCGGCGAGGAAGAGAGCGGCGGTGAGGCCGCCGGGGCCGGCGCCGACGACGGCGACCTTCTTGCCCGTGAGCGGCTCGTGGCGCACGCGGCTCTTCCACTCGCCGGTGTCGCGCACCGCGGCAGCGCGCTTGAGGCGGCAGATGGAGAGGGGCTCCTGCAGGTGGTTGCGCTTGCACTCGCCCTGGCAGTTGTGCGTGCAGATGTTGCCGAGCGTCTCGGGGAAGGGCACCTTCTCGCGGACGACGGCCGTGGCCTTCTCCCACTCCCCCGCCTTCACGTAGCGCAGGTAGCGCGGGATGTCGATGTGTGCCGGACAGCCCGAGCGGCACGGCACGACGTTGTCCTCGCGGCTGCGGTCATCGCGGAACATGCCGAGGGCGTCCACGATCGAGCCGGTGGGGCACACCTCGACGCAGGCGCCGCAGAAGCGGCAGCCCGCCTCCTGCAGGGAGTTGCCGTTGACGGCGACGCGCATGGAGCCGTCCTCGGCGCGGTGGAAGCCGATGGCCCCCACGCCGCGCAGCCCCTCGCAGGCGCGCACGCAGCGGCCGCAGCGGATGCAGCGGGTGAACATGTGGGTGATGATGGGGTTCGACTCGTCGGTGGGGACCGTGCGGCCCTTGCAGCGCCAGCGCTGCGGCGAGACGCCCATGTACTGGTACATCGACTGAAGCTCGCAGACTCCGTACTTGGGGCATCCCGTGCAGTCGGCGGGGTGCGTCGCCAGGATGAGCTCCATGGCCATGCGCCTGATGCGGTCGGCCTCCGGCGCGGTCGTCGAGACGACCATGCCCTCCCTCGCCTCGGTCATGCAGGCGCGGACCGGCTGGTCCTGCCCCTCCACCTCGACCATGCAGAGCCCGCATCCCCCAAGGGGCTCGAGGTCGGGGTGGCCGCACAGATGCGGAACGAAGATGCCGGCGTCGAGCGCGGCGTTCAGGACGGACTGGCCTTCCTGCGCCTCGACTTCGCGGCCGTCGATCGTCAGCTTCATGTGCTTCCTCTCCTCTCCTTGTCTTGTGCGGTGGCAGGGCTCCCCGCCGCCGCGGCACAGAGCAATTCGGTATTAACTATGCATCAAAATACGTCCATAATCCATGTGCCATCGTCCCAAACACGCAGGCGGCGGCGCGATTCGTCGGTGTGCGGGCACAAAGACGGACGCCCCCAAACGTCTGCCGGATGGCTTCCGGCGCAAAACGGCTTCGCGTGAACTGTTGCCGCGGAGCCTCCGGCGCAAAACCCCTTCCAGTGGATTCCCGCCGCCACGTCCCAGGCGCAAAATGGCTCCGAGTGGATTGCTCCAGGCGCAAAACCCCTTCTAGTGGATTCTCGAATCGTCCACTCGAGCGGG
>JAGAWD010000238.1 GCA_017941585.1 Olsenella sp.
GGCTCGAAGAGCTGGGCTGGACCCTCTTCTATAATCGTTACCTGCAAGTGTGTTAAGACTGGGAACCGCCGTGTACCGGACGGTACGCACGGTGGTGTGGGAGGACGGCGCGCCGACTAACGGCGCGCCTCCTACCCGATTGTCAGGTGTTTCGGTCTGCCCGGCTCGCTCGTCGCCTACCAGACGAGGTCGGTCGCGTGCGCCGGGTGACGGTTGATGGTGACCTCGTGCATGCGACCGCTCCTCATGCGCACGACGCGGTCGGCCATGCGGCAGATCTCCTCGTTGTGCGTGACCATCACCATGGTGGTCCCGCCCTTGACGACCTCCTCCATCACCTGCAGGACCTCGATGCTCGTCGCGTAGTCGAGCGCCGCGGTGGGCTCGTCGGCCAGGATGATCTTGGGCTTCTTCACGAGCGCGCGAGCAATGGAGACGCGCTGCTGCTGGCCGCCGGACATCTGGGAGGGGTAGTTGGACTTGCGGTCCCCAAGCCCCACGACCTCGAGTGCCTCGTCGGCGTCCATGGGCCTCTCGACGAGCTCTGCGATGAGCTTGAGGTTCTGGAGCGCCGTGAGGTTCGGCATGAGGTTGTAGCTCTGGAAGATGAAGCCGATGTTGTGGCGGCGGAAGTTGGTCAGCTCGTTCTGTGTGGCCTCGCTGAGGTCGTGCCCGAGGTAGGAGAGGGTGCCCGACGTGGCCTGGTCCATGCCGCCGATGATGTTGAGCAGGGTCGACTTGCCACAACCCGACTCTCCCAGAAGCACGAGGAACTCACCCTCGTATACGTCGAGGTTCACGCCCTTGAGCACCTTCGTGACGGTGTCGCCGTTCTGGAACTCGCGCGTGATGTCGCGCACGGACATTATGGGCGTGCCGGGTTGCCACGGCTCGGCGAGGGCGTCGTTCTCGTCGATCGCAATCGCCGCCATCATGGCCATCATCTCCATGATGTCGGCGTCCTCGTTGGTGAAGCGCGACCCGTCGTCCTTGTTTATGAACTGGATGGTGCCGAGGTTCTCGTTTCTGCTCGAGAAGGGAACGCACACCATGCTCTCGACGGCGAGTCCGCTGAAGTCGGCCGCGGTCTTTGGGTCGTCGGCGGCGGAGAAGTCGAGGTAGCGCTCTGCCCGCTGCGACTGGTAGGTGCGCCCGACGGCGCCCTCCCCGGACACGCACGTGCTTGCGGTGAGGTCTATGGGGGCGATCCAGTAGGAGGGGTGCAGGGCCTCCTCGTCCTGCTTGTCCGCGTACCAGATGACGGCGCACTCCGCGCCGACGCCCGAGACGATCGCCTTCAGGCCACCGCGCAGCGCCTCGTCGAGGGACCTGGCGTTGGAGATGGCGTTCTGCACCTCGCTGATGGTCCTGTACTGTGCCAGCATCGAGCTGTCCATGGGCACACCTCCGTCTTGTGCGAGTAGCGTGCGCGGGCGTTATCCGTGCGCGTGGGCCGTTGGCCGCCCTCGCGTCGTGGCGTAATCGAGCATTGGCAATCCCCGCGTGCCGCGGAGCGCTTGCATTGCTTATATTAGAGAATATAGGGTAAAAGTTGCGCCGCGTCTCGCGTCGTTCGGCACGTTTCGTTAGGCGTGACTCCGATGGCTCCATCGCGTTTTGCACAGGCGGAAGCGGGCTCGAACTGGCGGCGGAGACGGGCGACATAGCCGGCTCTTGCAACTTCTGCCTTGGCGGCCTTGGCAACCTTGGCGGCTTTGGCGGTCCCGCATAGGCGACTGCCGCTGGCACGTGCAGGCGACGACGCGTGCTAGGAAAGAGGAAAGGAGGGCCTCGTGCTCTACACGCCCATGACCAAGGCGGCACTCAGGATCTGCTTTGACGCGCACAAGGACCAGGTGGACAAGGCGGGGATGCCGTACGTGTTCCATCCTTTTCACGTGGCGGAGCAGATGGAGACCGAAGACGAGGTGTGCGTCGCGCTCCTGCACGACGTGGTGGAGGACACCGCGGCCACCCTCGACGACCTTCGTGTCGCCGGTATGGGCGAGGAGGTCGTCGGGGCGGTCGCGGCCATGACGCATGACCCGTCGGTCTCGTACGCGGACTACATCGCCGCCATCGCGCAGAACCCGCTCGCGCGCAAGGTCAAGGTCGCGGACCTCAGGCACAACTCCGACGAGAGCCGCCTCGACGAGCCGACGGGTCGGGACCTCGCGCGGCTCGCGAAGTACGCCGAGGCGCTGCGCATGCTCGGCGAGGCCGAGTAGGGTGCGCATGGGCCGGTGGACGGAAACGCGTGCGGGTGCGTCGGCGCGCCTGCACGTGGCGGCTCGGACAGTCCTTGCGCCCTTGCTGGCGCTCGCGCTGGCGGGATGCGGCTGGCACGCCGCGGGCCGGTCCGGCGAAGGAGTCGTCGGCCCCGACGGGGCGGAGGCTGTGGGTGCGGCTGCGGAGCGTGCGGACACGGGCGCGCCTGCGCTCGCGAGGCGGCATGCGCCCAGGGGCAGCGAGCCGCTCGTCCTTATCGTCGTGGGCTTTGAGGGAGACGCCGGCGGGTCCGGCGCCGTCGCATACAGGGACGACGTTGACTGGCACGAGCTTGCGTTTGCGAGTGCGGACGGCGTGAGCTCGTACTACGCCGAGCAGTCGAGGGGGAAGTTCACGTGGGTGCCCGCGCGGGAGAGGAGCGCGGTGGGCGTCGGCGGCAACACGTGCCAGGCCGACGTCGAGAATGACGGGGTCGTGCACGTTACGCTCGGTCGCGCGCACGGGCACTGGTTCGCGACGAGGCCCGACGACGCGGGTGCCGACGCGTCGGCCGGCGGGGAAGCCTCCGCTGGAGACGGGGGAGCCTCCGACCAGGCCCTCGACGGCGACTTCATCGCGTGCATGCGCGAGGCGGTTCGCGCCGCCGATTCCTACGTTGACTTCGACTCGTACGACGGGGATGGCGACGGCGTGCTGGAGAGCGACGAGCTCGGGGTGGGCATCATCGTTGCCGGCTACGAGCGCGACGGCGACTGGATGGAGCTTCTCGACGACGAGGCCTACCCGCGCATGCAGGCACACGCGAACACGCTGGGCGCGAC
>JAGAWD010000239.1 GCA_017941585.1 Olsenella sp.
CGAGACGTAGCCCATCGGGCTCGCCAGGCTCTTGCGGTTGCAGATGACGAGGTTGCTGCTCACCTTGTTCTGGCCGTAGTAGCCGCCTCCCTCCTGGTTCACCTCCTGGGTGGCGAAGGGGATCTGGATGGCGACCTCGGCGGTGGTGGAGAGCCTGCCGACCTCGACGTGGTTGTTGCCGAGCGGCAGCACCGAGTTCAGCCCCTCGCGCTGGCGGTACGCGAGCGTGGAGAGGTCCACCGACCACGAGCGCGCCGTCGAGATGATCTGCATCACCTGGTTCTCGAGCTCCGCGCGGGTGCGCGCGTAGGTGTGCACGAGCCCGGTGTAGGCGAAGAGGCGCTGGTTCTTGTTCTGCAGGTGGTCGAGCAGGTCCTCGGCCTCCGCCTTGGAGTACTTGAGCTCCGAGGGCAGGATCTCGAAGTCGTAGCCCTTCTTCACGGCGCTCATCTGCTCGTCGATGATCTCCTTGTCCATCCAGGCGAGGCGCTGCTTGACCAGCGCCACGGCCTTGGCCTTGTCCATGCCCTGCACGTGCAGGGTGGCGCAGAGCGGTATGGGGAGGTCGATGACAGACGCGAGGCAGCGGTCGGAGAGCTCGCTTCCGAAGGAGCGCACGACGAGCGTCTGGTGCCACATGCCGTCGATGACGAGCTGGGTCGAGGACCCCTCGGGGCGCAGCTCGATGGCATCGGGGCAGACGAGGTCCTTGGTGCGCAGGCCGGTCGCCGGCCCCACCATGGACCAGTCGAAGACGAGCGGCCGCCCCGGGCGGAGCAGGTCGTTGATGGCGCGCAGGCGCGCCTCGCCGTCGAGCGGCTCCACCTCGCAGCGGACGCGCGAGAGGGCCCCGGCGACGCTGCCGCGCACGCGCGCGAGCATCGGCACGGCGGCCTCGACGTCGCGGGCGCCGACCGCGTAGGTGATCGTGCGGGTGCGCACGAGGTTGGAGACCCCCTCGCGCATCTTGTCGTTGAGGATGCGGTTGTACTCGCGCGCGTAGCGCCCCGTGACGGGGTCCGAGTCGTCGAAGAACGCACGGTTGCCGACCTCCTCGGCGGGGATCGGCGTGTTGGCGACCGAGAGCTGCAGCGACGTGTCCGCCCCGAACGAGTCGTAGAGCTGGCAGCAGGCCGAGAAGATGGCCTCCTGGGCCTCCTGCCGGGCGGACTGGTAGCTCACGTCGGAGAACGACACCGTCTGCGAGAAGAGCCCGCGCTCCACCTCGCAGATGCCGTCGCGCCACATCGTCTCGAAGCCGATCGCGCCGTAGACGTCGCGCGCGGCGCGGCGGCGCTTTCGCTGCTTCCTGGTCCTCGAGGAGAGCTCCCTCTCCTGGTCGCGCAGGCGACACTCGACGGACCGCCTCGAGCGCGCGCGCTCCCGCTCGCGGTCGCGCGCCTCCCTACGCCTCCTTGCTCGGCTCACGGAGCTCCGCCCCCTTCCTCCGCGCGGCACGGCGGTGCCTGCGGGTCGTCTTCGCGGCCAGGCGCCGCGGCCTGGCCCAGGTCTGCCGCCAGTGGCTCGAGTAGGCGAGCTCGGGCGGCCCGAAAAGGTGGTCCCACAGCAGCGGCGCGAACCGCTCCGCGGGCATGCCGTGGGGCCTCCAGAACCCCAGCAGCCAGAACGGGACGCTCGCGCACATGACGGGCAGGCTCGCGTCGGAGACCGCGATCCCGAGGCACCAGTGGCAGAGCGCGGCGGCGGCCACGCTCGCGGCGAGCCCGAGCGCAACGCAGCAGAGCGTGCGCAGGCTGAGCTTGCCGACGACCTTCTCGCGGTACTCGCCTATGTCCTTGTGCACGGCGACTGAGAGCGACACGGCCGGTCTCCCTACGCCGGGAGCCAGGACGTGTCGAGCATCCCGAAGTAGACGGAGGCGGCGATGATGATGCCGCCGCCGGCGATGGTGGAGATGGCGCTCGCGATCTGGGCGCCTCCCTGCTGCTCGCGTATCGCCAGCCCCAGGCTGACCGCGCCCCAGACGACCAGGAAGCCGCCGAGGAACGACACGCAGCCCGAGACCAGCGTGATGATCTCGTTGAGCACTTGCTGTCCTTTCACGTGAGGGGCGCGGGCTCGGGGCCCGCGCCCGTTGGAGCTGTCGTGTGGCGGGCCCTCCCGCCACGACTTCAGGGAATACGGCCGAGGCGCCTTCCGAGGGGGTTTCTCGGACTCTCTGGTGCGCCGACCCCGCGCTATTTCATGGCGATCGCCTCCCCTCGACGAGCGCCCGGACGTCGAGCCCCTGTCCGAGCTCCCCGTGCCGGGGGTGGCGCTCGGGCGCGTACTTCAGGTCGCACACGGGGTCCGCGCCGGCGATGAGCACGATGGCGCGGCGTCGGTCGAGCCTTCCCACCTCGGCGGCCTGGATGAGGTCGCGCTCGGTGGTCTGGTAGTTGGAGGACGAGCTCGGGGACGCGCCCCGGGTCTCGTTGTGGGTGCGGGTGGAGACGGTC
>JAGAWD010000240.1 GCA_017941585.1 Olsenella sp.
AGACAACATCGAGTGGGTACGTACCAACTTAGGCGAGAATGGTGTGGAGGTGCGTTCTTGATAACTGACGAAGACAAGGAACGCGTGCGCAACGCGTCGGACCTCCTCCAGATCGTTGGCGAGACCGTCGAGCTCAAGCAACGCGGTCGGGACTTCTGGGGCTGCTGCCCCTTTCACCACGAGAAGAGCCCCTCGTTTCACGTCATCCCCGCCACGGGGCTGTGGCACTGCTTTGGCTGTGGCGAGGGCGGGGACGTCTTCGCCTACATCATGAAGCGCGAGAGCCTCGACTTTCCCGACTCCATCCGCTATCTCGCCGAGAGGGCGGGCATCGAGCTTTCGGAGGAGCGTGGCAGCGCGCGGCGCGGTCCCAAGCGAAACAGAATCATCGAGTGCCTGACCGAGGCGGAGTCCTTCTACTCGATGCAGCTTCTTCGCGGCAAGAGCGAGGGGGCCGCCGCCGGTCGCGCATACCTGGGCGGCAGGGGATTCGGAAGTGCCGTGTGCCGGAAGTGGGGGCTTGGCTATGCGCCCGGTCGCGGGCTACTCGTCTCTCACCTCAGGGGCAAGGGGTTCACTAACCAGGAGATGCTTGCCGCAAACGTCGCGCTCGACGGTCGCGGCAACCAGTTGCGCGATCGCTTCTTCGAGCGCGTCATGTTTCCCATCCACGACGAGATCGGCCGCACCATCGCCTTTGGCGGCCGCGTCCTTTCGCAGGGCAAGCCCATGCAGGGCGGCAAGTACGTAAACACGAGCGAGACCACGGTCTTTTCGAAGAAGAAGCACCTGTTTGCCTTCGACCGGGCCAAGGAGGCGATGGCCGCCACGGGTGAGGCGATCGTCTGCGAGGGCTATACGGACGTCATTGCCATGCATGAGGCCGGCTTCACGAACACGGTCGCGACCATGGGAACGGCACTCACCTCAGACCACGTCAAACTCCTGGAGCGCTTTGCGAAAAAGCGAATCGTCTGCATGTTCGACGGTGATGCCGCCGGGCAGAAGGCGGCCGAGCGCGCCATTCAGTTCGTGGAGAAGACCAAGGTCGAGATTGTCTGCGTAGTGCTCCCCGATGGTCAGGATCCCATGGAGTATCTCTCCTCGCACGACCCCGATGACCTGCGCGCCTACCTTGGCAAGGCCGTGCCGCTGCTGGAGTTCGTGTTCACAAAGCGCCTGGAAGGCTACACGAATGCGTCTCCGGGGCGCAGGGTGGCCGCCCTGAAGGAGATGGCGCAGCTCCTTGCGCCCATCAAGAAGTCCGTGCTGCTGGACGACTACGCCTTGCAGATCGCGCAGACGCTCTCCCTGGACGCCTCCGAGGTAAAGCGTCTCATCCGCGCGACTCCCGTTTCGCGAGACCCCCAGGATGCGTCGGCGCACGCGGACGTCGGGCGGGCTTCTGCGGGCGCCCCCGCACGATACGGCACCTCGTACGATTCGTCCGCCCATGACGACGGGGGATACGAGGAGTACGCGTACGAGGACTTCGCGCCTGCTGGCGCGAACGCCTCCATGATTTCGAACGACGAGCGCATGCAGGGGATTGCCGAGAGGGAGCTACTGGCGATGATCGCATCGCATCCCGAGACGATGAAGAGGCATTCCGACCGCATCGCGACCTTCATGTGGTCCGACGAACGTCACGAGGCAATGGCCTGGGCCATGCTTGCCACGCCTGCCGGCAGCTCGCCTCGCGATGTCATCGCCGCCGCGGAGTCCGTCGTTCCCGATGCGGCGCGCATTCTCTCGTCGGGCAGGCTCGAGTTTGTCTCGAACATGACTGCGGAAAGGCGTGCGACGTTTCTGCTCGACGTGGTCGAGCTTTGGTCGATGCGTCGTGAGGTGCGCACGATAAGAGGCCGGCTGAGGTCGTCTTCCGCATCGATGGCAGACGCCGATTCGCAGGAGCTCTTCAGGAGGGCAACCGAACTTCAGAGGCGTATTAATGAGTTGGGCATTCGGGTCTCATCTGTTTCATGAGCGTTATTTTTGGTAAGATTCCAAGCGCACGTGCGTCGAAAGGATATTCGTGGCCACAAAGAAGTCTACTAGCGCAAACGAGAACAACGGCCTTTCCGAGGAGCTCGAGGCTATAGTCGAGAGGCTCGTCAAGGAGTCATCGCAGTCTGGGGATACCATAACCGAGGATGACATCCAGATTGCCATTGCCGAGGTCGACGTCGATGACGACGAACTGTCGGGCATGTATGACGCCATTCGAGCGAAGGGCGTCACCATAGAAAGCGATTCCGATGCCCCCGTTCCGCAGGTGCCGAACGGCAACGGCGACGAGATTGACGAACTCGATGACGACGACATCGAGGACGAAGACCTTGATGGCGAGGAGGACGACGAGGAGCTGTCCGAGGCGAAGAAGGAGGCGCGCGCCGCAAACGAGGTCCTTCGCTCTGCCCCCAAGAGCAAGCCGCGCAAGCGATCGTCTCGTGCGAGGGCTCGTCGAACCGACAGCTCCACGGTCATGCTCACGGGCGATCCCGTGCGAATGTACCTCAAGGAGATTGGCAAGGTCGACCTTCTGACTGCGTCGGAGGAGGTCCACCTCGCCATGAAGATCGAGGCGGGCACCGAGGCAACCGAGAAGCTCGAGGCGGCCGAGCGTGGCGAGATCGAGCTCACGCGCGCGGAGCAACGTCGCCTCATGCGCATCGAGCAGGTCGGGCTCGAGGCCAAGCAGGCGCTCATCAGCGCAAACCTCCGCCTTACCGTTTCGATCGCGAAGCGCTACGTCGGCAGGGGCATGCTGTTCCTCGACCTGATCCAGGAGGGCAACCTTGGCCTGATTCGCGCCGTGGAGAAGTTCGACTACACGAAGGGCTTCAAGTTCTCCACGTATGCAACGTGGTGGATTCGCCAGGCTATCACCCGCGCCATCGCAGACCAGGCGCGCACCATTCGCATTCCCGTCCATATGGTGGAGACGATCAACAAGCTCGTGCGCGTTCAGCGCCAGCTTTTGCAGGATCTCGGGCGCGACCCGACTCCCGAGGAGATTGGCGCCGAGATGGGCATCTCCGCCGACCGAGTACGGGAGATTCAGAAGATCAGCCAGGAGCCCGTCTCTCTCGAGACGCCCATCGGCGAGGAGGAGGACTCTCAGCTCGGCGACTTCATCGAGGACGCGAGCGCCGTCGCGCCTCCCGAGGCGGCAAGCGACTCCATGCTTCGCGAGCAGCTCGAACAGGTCCTCGATAGTCTGGCCGATCGCGAGCGCAAGGTCATCAAGTTCCGGTTCGGCCTTGAGGACGGCCATCCCCGCACGCTCGAGGAGGTCGGTCGTGAGTTTGGCGTGACTCGAGAGCGAATCCGCCAGATCGAGAGCAAGACGCTGGCCAAGCTCCGCCATCCGTCTCGCTCGGGTCGTCTTAAGGATTACATGGACGACTAGCTTGGGTCGGAGCAGTTTCAACGATGGCGTGCGGACGGTCGTTCGTCGACCGACCGCACTTTTTGGTCAAATCGGTATGCGGCGCGGGGACGGATGCTTTACGGTAGGTGGTTGAGATGCGCATGGACAGCGGGCATTCCTCCAGCGAGGGGTTTTTCTCCCGTGCGTACGATGTCGTGCGGCAGATACCCAGGGGACGCGTTGCGACCTACGGGCAGATCGCGCGAGTCATGGGGGATGGTCGAAAGGCACGCTTTGTCGGCTTTGCCATGCACGCGAGCCCCGGCATGTCGGGTGGCGTGCCCTGCCACCGCGTCGTCTTCGCGGACGGCCGTCTTGCGCCGGGGTTTGCCTTTGGGGGTCCCGAGGCGCAGAGAAGCCTGCTCGAGGAGGAGGGCGTCTCGTTCACGGGCGACGGTAGGGTCGACCTCGCGCGCTGCCAATGGGAAGCCGGCCTGTAGCAGGCCGAGGCCCGCCCTGCGCGCCGGGGCGCACGGGTTACGTAACGTCGACGTTGCGCGATGGCCTGGCACGACGTATTTGTCCGTCGGGTGGTGTATAAACGCCTTGTCAGGCGAGAGCTACCCCGCAAGACCCATTCATCCGGAACCGCGCACGGCTCCGCCGCGCGCACCGCAAATTGTAGGACCGTTGGAGGTCGGTATGCAGACACACAGGA
>JAGAWD010000241.1 GCA_017941585.1 Olsenella sp.
CGCGTCTGGTACCGCTCCGAGAGCGACGGGATGGTCGAGCTGGAGCGCGGGGACGACGGCGCGTTCCACGTCGAGTACCCGTTCGGCGAGGAGATCGGCGTGTGGGTCTCCGGCACGAGCGGGGACGGCGACACGTGGGGCGTCTGGAACGAGACGTACGACGGCACCATCGGCGGCAAGGCGCCCTGCCACGCGTGGAACTGGGACGGCGGCAGCTTCCTGCTGGAGCTGCGCGAGGACGAGCCGCTTGAGACGGACTACAGCGTCGAGAGTGGCACCGAGACGGTGCGCCTCAACAGCCGCCCGTGGGAGTCGGTGCTAATCGGCACGACGTCAAGCGGCAAGCTCCGCGCAGAGGGAGAGTTCAGCACCAAGTACTTCCCGGAGATCGAGGCCACACGGAAGAAGCTTGAGGAGCTGCGGCTGCAAGGCCACGTCCGCTACCGCTCGCCGCACGGCCTGCGCTGCGACGTCTGCGTCACGGGCTACTCGCTCACCTGCCAGCGCGGCGTCTGGCACGCCTCCATCGACATGGTAAGGGAGTCCGCCTGATGGGCGCATACGACTGGCGGGACACCACGGCGCGGCACGCGATACGCGTCGTGCAGGTCTCGCAGACCAACCTTGAGGACCAGCTGGGGGAGCTGGAGGGGGTCGACCTCTCCGGCTCCTCGCTCGAATGGGGCTACTACACCGACCTGCGCACGAGCGGCAAGCTGAGGGTCTGGGGCGACCACTGGGAGCGCGGGCGCTTCCTGCGCGTCTATCACGACGTGCCGAAGTACGGCTTCAGCGAGGTGCTCGGAACCTACGTCGTCACGAGCGACGACGCCGAGCTGGTCAACGGGACGTGGGCCTACGACCTGGAGCTGCAATCGACGCTCCAGATGCTCGTGGACGACCTGCTCACGAGGCCGTGGGTGATAGCGAGGGGCGCGTCCTCGCTCGACGCCATCGCGCAGGTGATAGCGGGGTCGGGGGCGCACTCCATGCGCAAGACGCTCGCCAACCTCTCGGGCGCGAGGGACTCGCAGGTCGAGGTAGACACCTCCCTCGCGGAGGACAAGCAGGCGACGACCGCGCAGATCATGAAGGGCGGTCAGCCCCGCCTTGAGTGCGTATTCGCGCTCGCGAAGATGGGCAACAACAGGCTCGACGTCAATCCGATGGGCTACTACACGGTCGCGCGAAGGCGCAACCTGTCGAGCGCCACGCCGAGGTACAGGCTCGACATGGCCGACAGGCGAGGCGTCATCGTCGACGGCTCCGTGAAGCACCACACCGACTGGCTGGAGCTGCCCGACACCTACGCCATCGAGCACACCTACACCGAGAAGGACGAGGGCGGCGGCAGCTCCAAGAGCGAGCAGAGGGAGATATACGGCATCGCCAAGGTGAAGGCTTCGAGCAGCCACGCCATCGCGAATCGCGGCTACTCCATCGTGCACTTCGAGAGCCTGCGCGAGATGGAGCCCAAGACGGCGATGAGGGCGAACGAGATCGCCCGGCAGAGGCTCGCCGAGGACTCCGTCGAGCTGATGGAGTGGGAGCTTGAGACGACCTACCTGCCGCTGCGCGGGGGCGACGTGGTCGAGCTGGTCGTGCACGACGGCCCCAAGGAGTACACCGGCGTGCGCAAGTGCTTCGTCAAGGAGCTTGAGGTCGAGCTTGAGCACATGACCATGCGCATGACCCTCAAGGAGACGGCATCGGGAGACAAGGGGGACGAGGATTGAGGTCTCTCAACCAACTGGCAAGGGCGCTCTCGGGCCGCACGCGGCTTGAGGAGACTGCCGAGCTTCAGAGCTCCGCGACGTACACGCTCACGGGCGTGGCGGCAAGCGACAGCAGCGACGGCTCCGTGCGCGTGGTCCTCACAGACAGCGTGACCCGCGCGGCGTGGGACGACGAGGGCGACACGAGCGTCGAGCTTCCGACCAACGGACACGTCCGCAAGGGCCAGCGCGTCTACGTGACCTGCTTCGGCGGGTCCATGCA
>JAGAWD010000242.1 GCA_017941585.1 Olsenella sp.
CCCTTCCAGATGGAGGAGGAGCTCAAGAGGCTCAGGCGCGAGAACGCCCAGCTCAGGAGGGACAACGAGATACTTTTAAAAGCAAGCGCCTTCTTCGCCAGCAGGAGTCTGTAGGCTCCTCGGCGAAGAGGGCCAGGTTCGCGTTCGTGCTGCTCCACGAGCACGAGTACACGGTGAGCGAGATGTGCCGCGTGCTGGGCGTCAGCAGGCAGGGCTACTACCAGTGGCGGCGCAGGCCCGCCAGCGCGCACGCCCTGCGCGACGCCGAGCTCGCCGGCGAGATCCGCAGGGTCTTCGAGCTGAGCCGCGGGACCTACGGCTCCCCGAGGGTGTTCGCCCAGCTCAGGCGCGACGGCGTCGTCACCTCGGAGAAGCGCGTGGCCAGGATCATGGCCGAGCGCGGGTGGGCGGGCGCCTCCAGGAGGCGCGCCAAGTCGCCCGGCGGCGCCGAGAAGAGGGTCAGGCGCGAGGACGGCGCGGACGACCTCGTGGGACGCGACTTCACGGCCGACGGCCCCGACCAGGCCTGGTTCGCCGACATCACCTACGTGCGCACGCGCCAGGGCTGGCTCTACCTGGCCGTCGTGATGGACATATGGTCGAGGATGGTGGTCGGCTGGTCCATGGGCGAGCGCATCGACGCGGGGCTGTTAGCGTCAATTACAATCTCACCATCTACACCAATGCATCACAACCACTCGTGCCAATGTAGTTTCACCAATTCCACCAAGCGGAGGCGCCAGTTCCGGCGTCCCTCCCGCGCCGCTACCAGTCCGAGATCGGGACGGTCACATGTATCACCAAGGCTCGGCGTCCTAGGGGGTCGGGCCCTTTGGCGCCCGCGTCCTCGGCCTCCGCGAGGTCCACGGTGGCGCCGCCCTCCGTCCTCACGAGCACCTCAACGGCCGCGTCCTCCGGCAGCCCCTCCAGGATCTCGGCCAGCCTACCCGCGCTCAGCATCACTCACCCCTCCCTTCTCGGCCTCGGTGAGGCCCCTTGTCCTGTACGACCTGCCCGTTATCTTTATCACGGTGCAGTGGTGGCAGAGCCTGTCGGCTATCGCGCTCGCCGTCACCGGGTCGCCGAACACCTCGGCCCAGGCGCCGATGCCGACGTTGGTGGTCACGATCGTCGACCTCCTCTCGTAGCGCCTCGACACCAGCTGGAATATGAGGTCCGACCCGTCCTTGTCTATTCCCAGGTACCCAAGCTCATCCAGTATGAGCAGCGAGAGGTGGGCGTAGAAGCGCATGCGCCTCTCGAGGTTGCCCTTGTCCCTCGCGCGCTTCAGGTCCTCCACCAGCCTCTGGCAGTCGGCGAAGTACGTGAGCTTGCGGGCGCGCACGGCCTCGACGCCCAGGGCGACGGCGATGTGGGTCTTGCCCACGCCCGGGTTGCCCACCAGCACGACGTTCCCGCGCGACTCGAGGAAGCCCATCGTCGCGAGGTCCTCCACCACCGGCCTGCTCACCGACGGCTGGAAGGAGAAGTCGAAGTCGGCGAGGGTCTTCACGTAGGGGAAGTTGGCCTTCTCCACCCTCCTCCACAGGTCGCGTTCCCTCACGGCGGCAAGCTGCGCGTCGGTCATCTCCAGCATCGACTCCGGGAAGGTCTTGGCCCCCGAGGCGACGAGCGACATGTGCTCGCCGAC
>JAGAWD010000243.1 GCA_017941585.1 Olsenella sp.
CAGGATGTGACCGATCCAGGGCAGGACGAAGTCGACCATCGGGATGGTCTTCTTGATCTTCTCCCAGTTGCCGGACTCCATGGCCTTCCAGCCAATGCCCTGCCAAACCAGGTTGATGGTCGCGGTGCCATAGAAGAGGACGGTTCCGAGGGTGCCGACTGCGGCGCCGAGCGATGCGGCGAGGCCTGCGGCGGCGGCGGAGTTGGGGTCGAGGCCCTGCGCCTGGATGGCGAGGATGGACAGCGGGATGCCGATGTAGGTGACGGCACGAACGTCGGCGGAGACCGTTCCGCCCGGGGTCACGAGCGCGATGTAGACGAGCTGGATCGCCGCGCCGACGATGATGCCCAGCTGGACGTTGCCGAGGATGATGCCGACGACGAGACCGCCGACGAGGGGGCGTCCGAGGGTGTAGTTACCGATCGTGGTGCCGCCCATGCCGGGAAGCGATGCCAGGCAGGCGAAGATGCCCAGCAAAGCGGCTTGGAACACGTTAATGGTCATGCGTGTCACTCTGCCCTTCGTGTCTAGGATGAACCCTTACTTAAGGTCGAACTGGTCGCGGAACTTCGGCCATTCGCCGATGGACTTCTCCTTGATCAGCGCGAACTCCACGGTGTAACCAGCCTTCGTGATGTCCTCCAGGGCCTGTGCCTCCTCCTGGGTGATAGACTGGTTGTTGCCCAGCTTGACGGCGCCGGGACGGTCGTTGCACGGCCCGATGATGACGCGCTTGACGTCGGAGGGCACGAACTTGTTGTCGACGAGGATCTTCTTCATGTCGATGGGGTTCTTGGTGATGAGGAAGTACTTGGAGTCAGAATCGAGAACCTTCTGGGCCTTGGCGAGGAAGTGTTCCATCGTCCAGACGAAGATCTTCTTCTCGGGTGCGGCGCCCTTGTAGGCGGCCTTCAGCACCGGGTTGGTCGCGGCCGCGTCGTTGACGGCGATGATGCCGTCGCACGGGTACTCCAGGGACCACCTGGTTACCGTCTGGCCATGGATCATACGGTCATCTACGCGCACGAACGAAATCATACCTACTCTCCCCTTTCAAAACTTGCGTACAGTTCCCCCACAGGCCCCCGCAAGGGGGTCTGGTCGTGCCACTTTGGTAAGCGCAATCAGACGGTCAGGCCGTCAGCATGTCTGGCGAGAAGGACCTGCAATCATGGCAGGGGCACTTCTTGCCCAGGAAGTGGAATTGGATTGAATGGCTAGAGGTCGTCCTCGTCGTCGTCCTCCACGGCGACCTTGAACTCCTGCAGGGCAGCCACGCCCTCGCTCACGACGTCGGCGGCAAGGGAGTCGTCGTCGGCCTCGGGGCTGAGCGCCGCCGTGAGGACGGCCGGCAGGTTCACGCCACCGAAAATGCGGGTCCTGGACAGGAGCCCCGCCTCGGTGATGACGTTGATGGCGTTGGTGAGGGGCGACCCACCGATGATGTCGCCGAACAGGAACACGGAGTCGCCGTCCCCGATGATCGAGATGGTCTGCTTCAGCTCTGCGACGTACTCGTCCGCACCTTCACCATCCTTGAGGGAGCAGCTGAGCACTTCTTCACGATCGCCAGCAAGCATCTTGAGGACGGAGTGGAGTCCCTGCGCAAACGTACCATGGCTGACGAGAACAAGATACCTCATTGCTATCCCTCTCAACTGGGGCGATGTGCCCTCATGGCACGCTGGTCCGCCCGCTCGACACATTCGATTATCACGGTCGACCCGTTTTGTGTAATACTGTTTTTGCCATAGTTTTGTAATTTTTGGTTCATTCTCAAAATTGCACTAGACGGATAAAGTATGAATATTTATGACAACGTTTCTGGTAACGTTTCCGCATCCGCCCCGGACAGTCAACAGCCCGTAGCCCGGATAGTGCCCTTCCTGTGTCAGCTCTTCTATGGCTCGCACGGAATTCCAATCGCGTGCTGGCACGGGGAGGAGCGCATCTGCTGCGCCGGCCTCCCCAGCGACGTGATGCCCGACGCGCATGTCCTGCCTATCGCGAGGGCACAGTCCAGGCCGTACACGACGTACTCCACCCCAGACGACGCGATGTACGGCTACGTGCACGACATACCGCTGGGAATCGAGTTCATCATCGGACCGACGTTTCCCCTGGGTCGAAGCGGTCTCGTGCTCGACCACTTCATGAACTTGTCGGACATCCCCACCAGCCGCCGCGAGGAGGTGGCGCCCATCCTGGCCAGGATTCCGCGCTACACGTACCAGCGCTTCTGCGCGCTTTGCGGCTTCTTGTACCTCCAGGCAAACGCGATGGTGCCCGGGGCGGAGGCACTCGTGGGCGCAACCGAATACGAAGCCATAAACGAGGTGCACCGCATCGCGTCGCAGCAGCGCGACAGCTTCAGCATCGAGCAGAGCATGCTCATCCGCAACGACATCACGCGCCTGGTGCGCGAGGGCGCCGTGGACGAGATCTGGACGGGCCTCGGCAGCCAGTCGTACCTCGACAACCTCGTGAACGAGCTCTCCACCACCATGGGCAGCGGCAACCTGCGCATGGCGAAGGACGAGTTCATCATCGACGCGACGGAGACGTTCCTCCATGGCGCCATACCCGGCGGGATCGGCCTGAAGCTCGGCCTGCAGATGCTTTCCGCCTACGTCGCCAAGTGTGAGGACGCGCAGTCCGAGGCAGAGGTAGCCACCCTCCTGAACGCGATGCTCATGGACGTCGCGACCGTGGTGAACGACGTTCGCACGCCCACGGGCATCGGCCCCGAGGTGCGCGAATGCATCAAGATGATCGCGGACGACCTGGCAAACGTCCCCACGATAGAGCAGATGTGCCACAGGATCGGCTGCAGCACGTCCTACCTCACGAAGCACTTCAAGAAGGAGACCGGCCTCACCATCAACCAGTATGTGCGCTACCGGCGCATGGACGAGGCAAAGCGCTTGCTGCGCTACACCAAGTACTCGCTGAGCGAGATAAGCGACCTTCTGGGTTTTTCGAGCCAGCCCTACTTCGCGACCACGTTCAAGAACGAGACCGGCATCACGCCAAAGCAGTACCGGATCGCCGTGAGCAACCCGGACTACGAGGAGGACATCTAGCTAGAACAGGAGCATCCAGAGCGAGAAGAGTGCGCACACCGCCGTGACGCCCGCCCAGAACATGAGGCGCCTTCGGCAGTCCTCGCGCGCCATCACGAGGGCCTCCGGCGTGACGTACGG
>JAGAWD010000244.1 GCA_017941585.1 Olsenella sp.
ATTTACCAGCAAAAATGAGAAAAAATAACGATTTTTGCAGTTAGCGACCCTCCAGTGAGAAAAAGCAACAATGTTCGTATGGCAAAACAGCTCCATGGATATTTTTCTCACAGGAACACGCGCACTTGCACTGCTTCGGGAGTCACGCCGAGGCGGCGCTCCCTCCTTGCTCGAAGAGACGGCCGCCGCAGCCACTCCTTTCGCAGGAAAGATGCCCCCTCTCGAAAAGTTGGAATGCATCGCACCCCTCTCTTTCGCAAACGTATCGCCCTCCAGACCAGTGGACGTCGTGTTTCCCGATGGCGACACGCGACATCGTTCTGCAGAAATACGCTGCCAAGTATGTGGCATCGCACGGGCCGGTTCGTTCGTTCGTCTTGGGGTGTCTCCACGCGAACTTGAGGAGGCTGGCCTACCAAAAGACCTGAGATTATATATCGACTCGCCCGGCAGAATCTTTCTGGTAGCCGCGCAAACCCTCTCACGACTTATTCATACCGGCAGGATTGAAAGCTACGAAGCCTTCCTTCGCCTTCTCTCGCTAGGCTCAGAGCTGTGCGGCAGCTATGCGCGTGACCCAAAGAGCCCCCACGAGGGCAAGATCGTATACCGCATTCCGCAGGCCACCACAGTAAGTGAAATATCGCGTTACTTAGCTCGCTGTAAAGGCAACCGCGGATTGTCGCTAGCAAAGAAGGCGACTCAATACTTGGTGGATGGGATACGTTCGCCACTTGAGTGCGAGTTCTACTTTGCCTTGACTCTTCCACCTCGACTCGGCGGCATAGGCTTCCCGCTGCCGCTCGTAAACAAACCGCTTGAGCTGGAGGAGCGTACATCAGACATCACAACAGTCAAGTCCAACCGCTTTGCACGCACGCAAAACGAGCCACACGGCTCAACTTCTTTCTCCCACTACGATGAGATTACCCCTGACATGCATTGGCCGCTTCCCGAGCAGGGCCTCGTAATAGAAGTCGACGGATACTTCTACCATTCTGATCGAGAGGCATTCGTAAACGATCGATTCCGGGACCAGGACTATAAGTCCTGTGGCTACCAAGTGTTGCGCATCACATACGAAAACATGGCGGACGTCGGGACGCTTGAGAAAACACTCGCACTCGTCGTACAGGTCGCAGAACCCTGGCTGTCGCAGTCGCGCGTCAAGAACTTACGAAGAAGCATAAGAAAGACAAGAGAATCTGGACTTCGCGCAATCCTGATATCCATCCTAGGCCCAGGCAAAAGGTAACGACGCCAGATAGGGGGCTTGCCGTCCGAGAAGCAGCAGGACAATCAATTTGAAAAAGAAGCATGACCTCGTCGATTGGACGAACAGACCGCGGCTGCTTCCATCAGTCACGTCAGAGGCTGGAGCGCAAAAGTGCCTCGAGTGGACGACTGGCAAGGGGTCGGAGCGCAAAAGTACCTCGAGTGGACGCCTGGGCGGGAAGCCGGAGCGCAAAAGTGCCTCGAGTGGACGAACGGCAAGGGGGTCGGAGCGCAAAGTGCCTCGAGTGGACGAACGGCAAGGGGGCCGGAGCGCAAAAGTGCCTCGAGTGGACGATTGGGAGCGCAAAAGTGGCTCGAGTGGACGAGTGGCGAATCCACTCGACGCCGATTTGCGCTCCGAGGAATCCACTCGACGCCGATTTGCGCTCCGAGGGGGCCGGGGCGAATCCACTCGACGCCAATTTGCGCTCCCGCGGGCCGAGTCATATCCGCTAAACCCGCTCTACGCAGCTTTGCGCTACCGCACGGCATCGCCTGTCCGACTGCACTATGGAATGGTCGATTACACTATGGCAGTTAGCACCGCATCTATGGCAGTTAGCACTGCGTTGGATTGGAGGATGGCAGACCCGTGAGGCACCTCGCGTTCGACACCTCCCACGCGGGCGTTCCCGTGACCTACTTCGCGGGAACGATCGCCCTCGCGCTCTTTGCCCTGCAGCCCGTCTATGTGGCACTGTCGCTTGCGGGCGCCTTCGCGTACTCGCTCGCGTGCCGCGGCCTGCGCGAGACGCTGCTCAAGCTGCGCTGGCAGCTGCCTATGATCGCCGTCGTCGGCCTCGCGAACCCGCTCTTCTCCGCGCAGGGGGCTACCGTCGCGTGGCGTCTGGGCCCGGTCGCGGTGTACTGGGAGAGCGTCGCCTTCGGCCTCACCATGGGCGCCCTTCTCGCCGCGTCGATCCTGTGGTTCGAGAACGCCGCGGCAACCCTTCCCGCAGACCGCGTGCTCGCCCTTCTCGGCGCGCGGCTGCCCGTGGTCTCCACCATGGTGGTGATGGTGGCGCAGCTCGTGCCCCAGCTCCTGAGGCGTGGCCGCACGGCTGGCTCGGCGCTCGACGCCTGCACGGCCGCGAGCGCGCCCGCCCCCACGCCCGTCTCGCGCGCGGCCAGGCTCTCGGGCGTGGTCATGAGCTGGGCCATGGAGGACTCACTCGAGCGATCCGACGCCATGCGCGCCCGCGGTTGGGGCGCCACGCGCCGCCGCACGAGCTACCGCGGCCGCCGCCTCACGACCGCCGACGCCGCCCTTCTCGCCCTCGTCGCGCTGCTCCTCGCGCTCAACGTCGCGCTCGTGGCCGTCGCCTGCTCGCAGTGGCACTTCTATCCCACCATGGCCAGGCTCGTGCCGTGGTGGGGCTACGTTCCCTACGCTATCCTGATGCTCGTGCCCACGGCGCTCGCGCTCGCAGACGACATCTCTTGGAGGTTGACGAAGTGACGGAGGAGACGAGGAGGAAAGCGGAAAAGGAGGGCAGGGGGGAGAAGCGCGCGCCGGAGAAGCGTGCCTTCGCGCTCGAGTATCGCGCGGTGACCTTCGCCTATCCCGGCGATGAGGGCGCCGCACCCGACGACTCCGCTCGGGCCGCCGCGCCCGCACCCGACGACTCCGCCCGGGCCGCCGCGCCCGCCGTCCTGCGGGGCTGCGACCTCGCCATACCCCAGGGCGCGTTCTGCCTCCTCGCGGGCGACACCGGCTCCGGCAAGACCACGCTCCTTCGCCTCGCCAAGCCCGAGATCGCTCCCGCCGGCTCGCTCTCCGGCAGCGTCCGCGCCCTCGGTCGCGACGTCCGCGCGCTCACGCCACTCGAGTCCGCCCAGACCGTGGGCTACGTCTTCCAGAGCCCCGACAACCAGATCGTCTGCGACACCGTCTGGCACGAGATGGCCTTCGGCCTCGAGAACCTCGCCGTGCCCGAGACCGAGATGCGCCGCCGCGTGGCCGAGGTCTGCTACTTCTTCGGGATGGAGCGCTGGTTCCACGCCAAGACGAGCGACCTCTCGGGTGGCCAGCGGCAGGTGCTCGCCCTCGCCGCGACGCTTGCCATGCGCCCGCGCGTCCTTCTCCTCGACGAGCCCACCTCCATGCTCGACCCCCTCGCCGAGAAGGGCTTCGCGTCGCTGCTGTTCCGCGTGAACCGCGAGCTGGGCGTCACGGTCGTCGTGGCCACGCACGCGCCGGCGCCGCTCGTGCCCTTTGCGTCGATGGCGCTCAGGG
>JAGAWD010000245.1 GCA_017941585.1 Olsenella sp.
CGCATATGCCGAGCTGCTGCTTGCGGTACGCGAGTCGCCAGCAACGTACGTCGACGATCCCCACGACCAGGCGTTCATGCAGCTGGTTGATGCCGTTGACCGCGTGATGCACTCACGCGCCGACGACGAGTTCCGCGATGACGAGTCGTACATGCAGGAACGCTCGCAGCGCATGGCACGGCTTAGCCGCGACTGCGCCCAGGCGTTGGCGATCGCGCCCAACAGCATTCACGCGCGGCTGCTGCAGATACTTGCAACCGACTACGAGCCCGACAACCAACTGGACGCCCTGCTTGAGCTGGACCGTGACATACAGGCGGAGCTGGGGCCAATGGCCATGCCCGACACGGGTGACGCCTGGACGGACGTCTTCCTGCGCGGGAGGTTGCGCGTCAAGATGTGGCTGGCGCAGACCTGCCTGGATTCCGCACGCTACCGCATGGCAAACGACTATGGGCAGTCGCTCATACAGGCGGCGCCCTGCGATGCGCTGGGCGCGCGACACACCTGCGCACTTGCGCTTGCGCGTCTGGAGGACGAGCAGGGCTTTGAGGCTTTGGATGCGCGCTTTGATCGCCGCGGCGACTCGTGGCAGCAGCTAGGGCGCACCATTCTGTTCTACAAGCTGGGCCGCATGCCTGCTGCACGCAGGGCCCTCATGGGCTACGCCAGCCTGTGCGAGGGCGGGCCATATGCCCTTTTGCGACCGGTGATGGTGGACACCTACCTGCCCGATCGTCCTGCCGCCGAGCCCTATTCCTTTGCCGAGGTCACGCTGGCAGTGCACGAATCTGACCCCGTGATATGCGACATCCCCGACTTCTGTGCCTGGGCCGAGAGCCAGGGCGACTTTGGCGAGCAGGCGCGCGCCTACGCCGAGAAGAACGGCTACGGCTGGTAGGGACACAACCTTCTATCCTTATCTTGAACGACCCTTACGTCTGGTGCTCAGTCTGCTATACTTACAGTTCGCATAGTCCCCATCGTCTATCGGCTAGGACGTAACCCTTTCAAGGTTAAGAGGCGGGTTCGACTCCCGCTGGGGGCACCCGATTGAGAAGAGTCGAACTCGGTGTCAACCGATATCAGTTTGCTCTGAGAATATGGATGGAGTAGGGCCATGGTGCCCTGCTCCATTTTTTCTTTTCCGCCCCGCCGAGCGACGATCGGCGCCCCGTCACCCCACCCAAGGTCCTCAAATCCCCCTTCGATCCCCCTGCGGGCAAGCCTCGCACACCGTCGCGGGCCCCTCCCACATCCCGCTTTGGGTGACTCGGAGAACGAGCTGCCCTTCGACTACCTCTGGAGGTTCGCCTCCCCCGCCTCAGTCGCCAGGATGTGCTCTATCCTCGAGGCGATGGGCAGGGCGGCAGAACGCCTAGGCGGCAACATACGACGAGCACGGGTTCGACATCTTCGGCGAGAGGGTCCACGTCTGCTTCTCCGAGCACCTCGGGAAGTACCGAAAGGGTCAGGTACCGAGCCGCACCTACAACGGACTCCTCACCATGTACGTCGGACCGACCTTACACGACCTGCGCCACACCTTCGCGACCTACGCCATCGCCGAGGGCGTGGACGTGAAGACCGTCAGCTCGATCCTCGGCCACTCGAACGCCGCCATGACGCTCAACATCTACGCCAGCGCCGACCCATACTCGAAGCGCACCGCCGCGGCGACCATCGACGACGTCGTCGGCAGGAGGCTCAGCAAGCGAGAGATAGAGGCATACGCAGGCGCGGGGCGACACTGAGCGGGGCTGTCCCAGCGCAGGCCGCCGAAGCCGGCGAGGCCCTCCATCTCCTTCCTCCTGTCGAGAGTGGGTATAATACTGACCAGAATTCAGACTAACTATGGAGGTGCCGCATGGCCGTGACGATCGGGCTCGCAGAGGCAAAGGCCAACTTCTCGCGCGTTACCGCGGAGGTCAACAGGACGGGGACGCCCGTCACGGTGCTGCGCAACAACAAGCCGTGGGTGGTCATCGCCCCGGTCGAGCGCGACGCCGTCGACGTGGCCGTGGACTTCATGGACGAGTACGCCCAGGTCTTCGAGGAGCTCGCCAAGTGAGCGCGCGCGTGAGGGCACTCACGCTGGAGGAGGCCCTCGCGATACACGAGGCGTCGCTGGAGCGCTTCGGCGGGCTGCCCGGCCTCCGCGACGAGGGCCTCCTCGAGTCTGCTCTGGCGCAGCCGTTCCAGACGTTCGGAGGCGCCGAGCTGTACCCGA
>JAGAWD010000246.1 GCA_017941585.1 Olsenella sp.
GCCCGCCCGTCTCCGACGCACGCGTGAAACAGCCGTGGGACGAGCACAACAGAGTGTTCAGCAAGAAGAACCCCTCCAACGTCTGGAGCACCGAGTTCCAGTCGGCACTTGCAGGCATGCGCAAGGTCGCAATGAGGATGGGAGAAGTGCGGACCGCAAACATGCACTTCAACCTCAAAGAAGACTCCCTCAAGATGCTCCTGGCAAAGAAAATCACCGTCGATGATCTGACCGAAAGGGACTTCACCCTGGTCGGCATGAAGCAGTCAGGCGTCGATATGAGAATCGGCCTCGACGTTGCCAGCCTCGCAAACGAGAGGATCGTGGATCAGATCATCCTCATAGCCGGCGACACCGACTTCGTACCAGTGGCCAAAACCGCCCGCCGCGCAGGCGTGGATTTCCTCATCGACCCCATGGGGCACGTGCTCCCTGCCGAGCTCATTCGGCAGGTCGACGGCGTAGAAGATCTATCAAATACGCTCGCAAAGGCCACCTCCCTGCAGTGACGAATGACCGCGCCACTTCACAAAAGGCGCGCTCGGACTTTTGCCATAAGATTGCTCGATCTTCACATCGATCGCCTGGCCATCGACTCATCTACGGCGCAAGCGGAAGGAAGAGACGTCCTGCGCCCGGCACCACCCTGAACCCGTACCTGCGACAGAAGACCTCGGCCTCTCCATTGGCGGGATCGACCATCAGCGCCTTGGCACCGACGCTCTCCGAGACCACGACCGAGCGCTCGATCGCGTCCGCGAGAAGGGGCGCCCCCAACCCCATGCCCTGATAGTCTCGGTCAACTCCCAACATTCCCAAGAGGATGGTGGGAATCTGCCGCGGCGAGTTGCGCGCAAACCACCCTCCCCTGACATCGTCTCGCAGCACGGAGTGCGAGCTCAGGGAGTAGAGTCCGGCCACGCGGTCGTCCGCAAGCGAGACGTACACGACGGCCGTCTTTCTCCTCGCGCTGCGAAGGGCAAGGTCATGCACCCACGAGTCCACGACGTCGACCCCGCAGCAAAAACCCTGAAGCGCATCCGTCTCGAGCAATCTCCTCGGAGCTGCGAACGCCGTCATTCCCAAACCTTCTTTTGCGTCAAAAGCTCTCGAGCGGCCTTGGGCATCGGCTCCTCGAGCAGTGCCGCAAAATCGTCAAACTCCCGCATGCGCAGATGGGTCATGGTCTCCTCGTCTATGTCTGACCGCGCAGCCGACACCAGGCAGTCGACTCCTTCGCGTCATTCGCATCCGGTAGCTTAGGAATGGACGGTTGGGACTTTTTTACTGACAAATGCGCTCAAATGCACTCGGGCTCATCGAACGTCCCGCGAGCGAGACGGACTAGAACGAACAGCGAGGGAGAAGTCGTTAGACCAAATCGCCCTTGTCGGACCACATAGGAGGGGACGGATCGGGCCGGACAATATCTCGTTGACCACGTTTCGGCAACGGGGCTATACTGAAGCCGACGGCGGCCTACGCTAGCTTCTAGGCGCCGCCGTTAGATTTCTTTTAGGGCCTCGGGTGTTCCCGCACCGCGAGGCCCCTACTTTCTAAGGTGCCTGGGCCTAC
>JAGAWD010000247.1 GCA_017941585.1 Olsenella sp.
CGCTCTGCCGTGATCGCAAGCGACTGCGGCGCCGAGGTCGCCGTGGTCCTCACCAAGGCCGACCGCGTGGGCGAGCGCGAGCTTGCGCGCGACATCGACCTCATCCGCGAGGCCATAGGCGAGGGCGTTCGCGTGGTCGTGACGACGTCCGTGCAGGAGGGCTCCGCCGACCTGGGCGCCCTGGCGCAGGTGGCCGAGGCTCGCGGTGCCCTCTGGGGGGAGGACGGCGTGCGTGCCGTCGTCCCGAAGGGGCATACGGCCATCGTGCTCGGCGAGTCCGGCGCCGGCAAGTCGACCCTGCTCAACGCCCTTCTCGGCCACGAGGCGCTCGAGACGGGCGCTGTTCGGGAGTCCGACGACGCGGGCAGGCACACGACCGTGGCCCGCCGCATGGTCTCGCTTCCCGGCGCGGGCGTGATCGTGGACGCGCCGGGCCTCAGGAGCCTTCCCCTCGTCGGGCACGAGCGTGGGTTGGCCAAGGTCTTTCCCGAGATCGCCGAGGCCGCCCGTGACTGCAGGTTTCGCGACTGCACGCACACGCACGAGCCGGGTTGTGAGGTGAGGAGCCGCTTCGAGGCGGGGGAGTACAGCAAGGTCCGCTTCGATGCCTACGTGTCGCTCGCTGCCGAGATGCGCGAGAGCGCGGGTACCCTCGACCCCGACATCGTGCTCTAGCCAAGACGCGTTCGCCCGTCTGCTACGCCTGCCTGTGACGGCGGTCCCGGCCGGCGCTTTGGTAGTATGCGGCCTTGGCGTCGTACATGGCGAGGTCTGCCTCGCGGACCAACGCCTCTGCCGTCATGTTCGTGCAGTCCGCCGCCAGCGCATGGCCGCACGACAGGGTGACGCCTTGGACGAGGCTGCCAGTCCAGCCTTGCGTCTCCTGCTTCACCCGTTTCCGAACCCTCCCGATTTCGTCACGGCTCATGTTGTGCATCACCACGAACTCGTCGCCGCCCGTCCTGTAGATGCGGCTTGCGCTGCCAAAGGCCGCCTCAAGGCAGCGTGCGGCCCCGATGATCATCTCGTCGCCCGCCTCGTGGCCGATGGAGTCGTTGGTCCACTTGAGGCCGTTGATGTCGGCGACGAAGACCACGAGGTCTTCGGGCAGGGGACCTGCGGCGTCAAGCGCGGCAAGCTCCTGCGTGTAGGCGTGGCGGCTCAGGACACCCGTGAGCGGGTCGGTGTCTATCTGCTCGCGCTGGGCGGCAAGGCGCTCGTCCATCATCAGGGACGAGAACTCCACGGAGCGGATGTACATGAGAGACGCGCCCATGGTCATGGCGACGCACACAGCCTTGGGCCTCATGGGGAGCAGCGCCTGCATGGCGATGCCCGCCAGGACGAAGAGCATGACCACGGCCAGGGAAAGCCGGTTCTGCCTGCTGAAGGCTCGTCCGTAGAGGATGGCCTCCACGGTGACCAGGACCACGACCGCGATGCAGGCCGTAAGGTAGGCGGGATACAGAATCCCGTGCTCGTAGTGGCTGCCTGCGTTCGCCACGACCATCCATCCCTTGAGAAGGGCCACGACCTGCACGACGACGTTTGCGGCAAGAATGCCCATGAGGGCGCCTCGCCAGCGGTTGCGCAGGCGCATCTGCGCGACCAACGCACCGCCGGCCATGGGCTTCACGATGTAGTCCACGCACTTCGCCGCAGGCAGCGCCCATGCGGGGAGGTCGGCGCGACCATCGCACCACCCGCCGAGCCACTCCGCGAGCGTGGAGAGCGCGATGAGCGCGTAGGTGAGGTAGAGGAGGCGCTTGTCGGCGCTCTCCATGCGGTTGTTCTCCCATACCAAAACCGAGAGCGTGCAGAGCGACATGAGGCACAGCACCGTGATGGCAGTGTAGTAGGCCGTCAAAGGATTCTCCCTCCGCCGCGTCGCCAGACCGTCGGATGCCGGGTCCGATGTGATGGCGTCGTTCCACCTAGGTGGTCTTTTTGGTGCGGGCCGATTGTCCTACCGTCGCCCCCTGCGTTCAAGTGGGGTTCCAGACTGTCACCCCTTCCCCCGAATCGACCTTGCGCCCATAGCCCGCCACGGTGAAACTAGGGTGAGGCGACGAGAGGTGGTACCACACAATGAGCACGTACTTCGCGGAGACCCTCAAGGGGATCAGGGCCGAGAGGGGGCTTTCACAGCGCGAGCTCGCCGAACGGATGTATGTGACGCGCTCTACTATCGCCCGGTGGGAGACTGGCAGCCGGCTTCCGGACGCCGTGATGATAACGCGCCTCGCGCAATGCCTCGACGTGGATGCGGGCGTGCTCTTCTCGGCCGTGGCGGTAAGCGACGAGTCTCCCAACGTCATCATGGTCGACGACAGGAAGGTGGTCCTCGCCGGGGGACTGCCCGCCCTCGAGGAGGCCCTGCCGCATGCCACGATTACGGGCTTCACGCGGCCGTCGGAGGCCGTCGAGTACGCGAGAGCGAACCGGGTCTCGCTGGCCTTCCTGGACATCGATCTGGGCAAGACGAGCGGGCTCGACCTGTGCCGCACGCTGCTTGACATCAACCCGCGCACGAACGTGGTGTTCCTGACGGCATACGACGAGTACGCCCTCGACGCATGGAGCACCGGGGCCAGTGGGTTCATGCTCAAGCCGATCACCGCGGAGGGTGTTAGGGCGCAACTCAAGAGTCTGCGACACCCGTTCGCGTCGGGAGGCGAGGGTGCATGAGCGACCTGGTGGTTTCGCTCGAGTGCTTCATGGGTGGCGCGATGCTGGCGCTTATGGCACTGGGCCTTGGCCTCGCCATCGCCCTGCCCAGCCTGGACCACTGGAGCAAGCGGTTCTTCATCGTGCTCTTCTCGCTGCTCACCGCATGCATGATTGCCTTCCTTGTCGAGATGGTCTGTTACTGGCGTCCGGAAATGATCCTGGCAGAGCGGGCGGCCGCGTTCGTGGCGTCGCTTCTCATCTCGGTTCCGATAGCCATGATGGTGCTGTACCTGCTGCACTGCTGTGGTGAGGACTGGAGGGGCAGCACCCTCTTCCGCGTGGTGCTCGCCCTGTGGGTCGCATACCTCGTCCTGCTGACGGTTGCGCAGTTCACCACCTACATGTACCACTTAATGCCTGGATCCGGGGAGGTGTACGGACCTGGGTACCCGCTGCTGGTCGCGCCCTTGGATGCGATCATGGTCCTCAATCTGGCGGGCGTCCATCGCCGGCGAGAAAGGCTCGCCAAGAGGTATCACCTCGCCTTTCTCGTCTACCTGCTTCCCCTCACGGTAACCATATTCATCCACACGTTCGCCGTCAACTTCCCGCTCGTCTACGCGGGCATCACCCTCTTCGCGCTCTCCATGTTCGGCGTCGTCGTTGCGGACCAGGTCGAGCAGAACCTGCTCCAGCAGCGCGAGATCGCCCACCAGCGCGCGAGCATCCTGGTGCTGCAGATGCGCCCGCACTTCATCTACAACACCATGGCGAGCATTTACTACCTCTGCGAGCAGGATCCGAAGCTGGCCCAGCGGGTCACTATGAATTTCACCACCTACCTGCGCAAAAACTTCACCGCCATAGCCAGTGAGGACACCATTGCCTTCTCCGAGGAGCTCGAGCACGCCCGGGCGTACCTCGCCGTTGAGCAGGCGCAGTTCGAAGATGACCTCCTCGTCGAATACGACACCCCGCACATGCGCTTCCGCGTGCCGCCGCTCACCCTGCAGCCCATCGTGGAGAACGCCGTCAAGCACGGCATGGACCCGGACGGAGTGCCGCTGCACATCTGGGTCCGGACGAGGAAGACCGATCGTGGCAGCCAGATCGTCGTGGAGGACGACGGCTCCGGATTCGCGCCTGCAGGCGACGGCGACTCGCACACCGCGCTCGCGAACATCGAGCAGCGCCTGAAGATGATGTGTGGCGGACGGTTCTCCGTGGAACCCCGCGCGGGTGGCGGCACGGTGGTGAAGGTGACCATACCTGAATAGGGGCATGGCCGTAAGGTCCTGCTGCGTTCGTCGAAGCCCATGTCGATGTAGACCTGCAGGGTAGAGCCGCAGGGCCTCGTAGGCTTCGGTGGAAGTCCGGTAGTTAGAGAAGTGCCCGCTGCCGATGGCCGCGCCACCCACGTCTGCGGCATGCCCGTTGGGAGTCAATCCTCATCCGCCCGAACCAATCTGAGCGAAAAATGGATAAAGAAACGTGCCTCAGCGTGCGGTTTTTTCCAACGTGCCGTGCAGCAATGCGATAGCGAAGCGGCCCCGGCCCCCGAGGTGCGGGTCTTTCCCGTGCAGATACGGGAGATGCATGCACAAGTTTCTGACAAGACCAATTTGAAAAATGCGCAGGTGAGACCTACCGCCATACGAGAATTGTCCATAGGGCAAGTGTCCGTAGGCACGTAGGTGGGAGGTCTCATGTCTCTTAGATTCAGGGTCGTCTTCGCGACGGCGTGCGCGGCACTCGTCGCCCTCTTGTTCGTGGTGTATGCCGACCACGTGCGCGCGGAGGCCGACCAAGTGCGAAAGGATGCGATTGCACGATATGGCGGAGAGGTCGTGAGCCTCGTCGTGGCCGAGAAGGGCCTCGAGCCGGGGGACGTGGTCTCCTCGACGGACGTGAGGATGCGCGACTGGGTGGCGGACCTTGCCCCCGAAGGCGCAATCACCAGCCTCGACAGCGTGGTCGGCAAGGAGGTCACAGTTCCCGTCGCCCCAAACTCCCCGGTGTCCGAGCTCGCCTTCAGAAGTGACTCCGAGGCAATCGATGTGCCGTCTGGTCGTGTTGCCGTCAGCGTCCCCATCACCGACAAGCTGGGGTTGTCTCGGGGCGTCAGGCAGGGCGTGACCGTGGCTGCATACGAGGTGCTCGACTCTGGCTCTTCTCTCATAGCAGAGGGGATAACGGTGCTTACATCCCCGCAGACGAGGTCTTCGGGCATCGGAACGCAAGGCCAGGTGACACTTGCCGTCTCCCCAGATTCCGTGACGCGGGTTCTCTCCGCGAATGCGGCCGGAAGCCTCAGGCTCGTCATGCCCGCGGATGACGCACGAGGGCTCCCCGATGGTGCGGCAGGCGCTCCGGTGGAGCTTTCCGATGAGAAGGGAAAGAAGCAATGACAGACATGTGGCTTGGCTATTCTGCCCCACGGGCGCGAAGGGACATTGCCCGCGCACTCCGCTCAATCGAGCCCTTTGCGGTCTTGAGCTTTGCCGAAAGCGCGCAGGCCCTGAGGGCTGCCCTGCATGAAGAGGAGCCCGGAAGCGTCGGTGTGATCGTGGGGCTGAGCGACGTAGGGGTGTCAGATCTGAACCTGGCTGCCGCGGTCGTCCACGATGGCGTGGCCGGGCGGGTCGTGCTCGTGGCAAACGATGCCTCTGGGTCGCTCAGGTCCCGTGCGGCTCGGGCAGGGGTGAGCGAGGTGATTGACCTCGCGGCACCATGTGATGCCTTGCATAGCCGGCAGGAACGAGACGCTCTGCCACACCCGTCCGGAGCCTCCGCGCGCGACGAGCGGATCGACAAAGACGAGGCGAGGGATCCTCAGGTCGAGGGCCCGTCGCGTGCGGAGGCAGAGGAGGTCGGGGCGAAACCGTTCACGCGTCGGCCCCGTGCGGAGGCGGGGCGGGGCCCCATCCTGACGTTTGCCTCCGCCAGAGGGGGAGTCGGAAAGACGGCGCTCGTCGCGGCCGCCGCCTCGATTGCGGGCGAGTGGGGCATGCGCGTGGCGATAGCGGATCTCGACCTCTCATGCGGAAACCTCTACTCCTGCTTCGGCGTTCGGCCCGTCGACCTCGCGAGGCTCTCCGGCCAGGGCGGTCCCCCAAACGAGACCATGGGCAGGAGCTGTGCGCGTTGTCGTGATGACGTCTACCTGTGGGGCCCCTGCGAGAGGCCCGAGATGGCAGAGACGGTCATGCCCTGCGTGGGCGAGTTGCTCTCGTTTCTCTCCGAGCGTTTCGACGTCGTTCTGGTGGACACCTCGACCACCTTCACCGACGCCGTGGCAGAGGCGGCACAGCGCTGCGATCGCCTCCTCCTCGTCCACGACGATTTGGGTTCCCTGGGGTCCCTTGCCAGGGCAAGCTCGCTTGCCGTGCGACTCGGCGTTGCCCGGACTCGCATCATGCGCGTCCAGAACTTCATGGACGCTCGCCAGAAGCTCGATCTTTCGCTGGGAAGGGCGGAGGTAGGACTCGAGGGCGCCCGTGCCTTCTCCATTCTCGACGGAGGTGCCGAGGTGACGGAGCTGCTTGCCAGCGGGCACGTGGGCGAGCTTGCGGGTGGTGACTCGCCCTTTACCACCTCCGTTGCCTCCATGCTCGCTCAGGTACTTTCCGAAGTGGGCTGCCTGCCGGACGCGGAGGAGGCGCGCGCCGCTCTCGAGGGGAGAGGGCGAAAGGCGCGCTTCTCGTTCTTCAGAAAGAGGGAGGCGGTCTGATGTCCGTATTGGAACGGATCCGCGAGAGCTCCCCGGAAGCACGCGGCAACTCCGGGTCGAGCGAGGTATATCGAGCCTTCAGGAACTCGCTACGGACGGAGCTTGTCGACAGGCTCGGGCTGGACACCATCGCCTCGATGCTCTCCTCGGAAGACATGGCCCAGGTGCGCTCGGAGCTTTCGGTGACGTGCGCCGCGATTCTCAACGGGCAGCACTATGCCCCGCTACTTCACGAGGAACGAGTTCGGCTGACGAACGAGGTGCTTGACGGGATCTGCGGTCTGGGTCCCATCCAGTCCCTTCTCGACGATGACTCCGTGAGCGAGGTCATCATCAACGGACCCGACACCATCTTTTTCGAGAGGGGTGGGCAACTGTGCCTGGCCGACGCCTCGTTCGAGTCCGCCGAACAGGTGCTCATGATTATCGATCGAATTCTCTCGCCGTTGGGCAGGCGTCTGGACCGTGCCAACCCCATCGTGAACGCGCGCCTTTCGAATGGGGACCGAGTGAACGCCGTCTCCGATCCCGTGGCCATAGACGGTCCCGCCGTGACGATACGAAAGTTCTCGAACAGGATCACGTCACTTGACCAACTAGTGGAGCTTGGCTCCCTGCCTCGATGGTATGCACAGCTGCTCACATGGGCGGTGCGCGCGCGCAAGGACATCGCAGTGGCGGGGGGAACGGGCTCGGGAAAGACGACCCTTCTCAACGCGCTCTCCTGCGAGATAGACCGAAAGGAGAGAATCGTGACCATTGAGGATTCTGCAGAGCTTCGCTTCGACAGCCATCCCGATGTCGTGAGGCTTGAGGCACGCGACGCCTCGATAGAGGGCACTGGAGAGATAACCATTCGTGACCTTGTGAAAAACGCGCTTCGAATGCGGCCCGACCGCATAGTGGTGGGGGAAGTCCGCTCCGGCGAGACGATCGACATGCTCCAGGCCATGAACTCCGGGCACGACGGCTCGCTCACCACCCTTCATGCAGGCACCCCGGACGAGGCGATTCTGCGCCTGGTGCTTATGGCGCGCTTTGGCATGGACCTTCCCACGGACATCATCGAGGAGCAGATAGCGACCGCCCTCGATCTTCTCGTCATGTCTAACCGCTTTCCGGACGGGTCGCGTCGGATTACTTCTCTGGCGGAAGTGTCGCGCGCAGAAGATGGTGGTGTACGCCTCGAGGAGTGCGTCTCCTACGACGATGCGACGCGAACGTGGGTCCTCGCGAGAGAACCGACCTTTCTGTCCTCTGCTGTCGAGGCCGGAGTCATCTCAAAGGAGGAGGTGGAGCGGTGGAGGTCGTCTTTTGCGCATCGTGCGGCGTAGTGGCATGGCTGTGTGCCTTCCTGCTGATGGGTGCGCACGCCTCATCCACCGGCCAAGGGGTTCGGCCACAGAGGCTGGCTCGCGTGCTCAGGGGTGCGCTTAGGGCGCTGGGCGGCCTCGCCCCGTTCAGGGCGTTGGCTCATGTCGGCGCATGGAGGAGGGCCGCTCGTCAGGTGGACGAGTTTTTCGGGATTGGCCTGTCCGACGACGCGGAGGCCACGGCGATGCTCGTGACCCTAGCGGCGATTCTTGGCCTTGCGTTCTCGCTGGTTGCGCGCTCGCCTATTGGCATGGTGGTGGCGGTCTGCGGGCTCGCTCTGGGTGTCCCCGCGTGGGACGGGGCGCGGGCACGGTCGGAGCGCCTTGAGCTCGCCCAGGCCATGCCCGACGTCTTCAGGACCATGGCGATGGCCATGGGATCGGGAGAGACGCTCGCTCAGGCCGTCGAGTACTTAGGGTCCCACGGAACGGGGCCGGCCTCCCGCGCGTTCGCACGAGCGTCGCTTCGTCTCAGATGCGGGGAGTCGGCAGAAGAGTCTCTGGGTCGCCTGACGCAGGAGCTGCATGCGCCCGGAGTCGGCCTGCTTACGACTGCCCTCCTGATCTCTCAGCGGACGGGCAGCCCGCTTCGCTCCCTCTTCGGAAGGGCTGCGACGTTGGTTGAGCAGCAAGGCGAGCTCGAGCGCATGCTTGCTGTCAAGACCGCCCAGGTACGGCTGTCGGTCCGGATGGTGTGCACGATGCCTGTCCTGCTGGTCGCGGGCCTGTCCCTCGTATCGCCCGACTTTCAGAGGGGGGTGCTGACCCCAATCGGGTTCGGAAGCCTTGCCCTCGCCACGCTCATGGATGTAGCTGCGCTCCTGATTATCAGAAAGCTCATGAAAGGGGTCCTCTGATGGACGCGAAGACCTTCGCTTGCGTCTCCTTGGCTGCTGGCACTGCTTTTTGTGCCGCTCTCACCCTAACCGGTCGCCTGGGCACGCGAGGGGAGAGGGGGATCCCGCGCTTGGAGGCGCCTCATGGGGTGCGTACCTGGATTCTCTCGAATGTGCTTGTCCGTGATTTGCGCGAGAGGGGGGAGCGCAGGTCGCGCAGGCTCGCGTGCCTCAGGGATATGCCGACTCTTCTGGACGTGCTGACGCTGGGACTCTCCTCGGGGCTATCCTTCGACGCCTCCCTAGAGCTCTACTGCGAGCGCTATGACGATGAACTCGCGCATGCCTTCGGGGAGGCTCTCCTTTCGTGGCGAGTGGGGGTGGAGAGCAGGCGCGACGCGCTGTCTCGCCTGGCCACAGAGCTCGATTCGGCCGCCCTTGGGAGTTTCGTGGCGACCGTTTCGCAGGCCCTGGAGTTCGGCTCGCCGCTTGCCGACGCGCTCGAGCACCAGTCGCAGGCGATTCGAGACGAGCAACGCTCCCAGGTCGAGGAGGCAATCGAGAAGGTCCCCGTCAAGATGCTCGTTCCGCTTGGGACGCTCGTCGTACCAGCGATGCTGCTCGCAATACTGGGCCCGCTTGTCGGGTCCTCGAATCTATTGGGCTGATGGGGCATGCCCCAGGCAAGGAGGTTACTGATGGGAAGGTTAAGGAGAGGCCTAATCGCCCTGCGCGATACCGTGGGCGCGAGGGTGGCCGCCGGCCGCGGCCAGGGTACGACAGAGTACGCGATTCTCGTGGGCGTTCTCGTGGTGATCGCGATTCTTGCGATCGTGAGCTTCAGGGGCAAGGTGCAGGAGCTATGGGACGCCATTTCCAGCGGCATCGGATCGCTTTGACGGCATGTGTCTGCATCGCCCTTCTGGCGGTGGCCTTTGCGCCTCGTGCCACGTCGCCGGATGGTGGCGGCCTCGGCGATTCGTCTACCGAGAGGGTTGCCTCCGATTGGGGGGATGCCTTTGGCTCGGTCCCCTCTGAGACGCCGAGCGTCCCGCCCACCGGGTCAGGCGCCGGCTCCGTGGAGAGACGAGCCTCTCCGCTTGATATGCGCGAAGAGGCACTGTCACTCCTCTCTTCCTATCGCAGCGCGGGGGACTGTGTGCTCGTCCGCGCGGGGTACGTTGACCTCATGGGACGCGTTTGGTCGTGCACGGTACAGGGCGATGGATGGGTTGACGTGTGCGTCGTTCGGCCAGACGGGGCCGGAGATGGGTCGGCCGTGACCACGGTTCGCATGCGAGGGGACGAATGGTCGCCCGCAGAGGTCTTGTCGAATCCTGGAGGTAGTGATGATTCATGAACGAGTCGGTGGTCCACATGTTTTCACGGTTCGGGCTCTGGTCCGACACGCCGTCCTCGAGGAGGGTGGGCAGGCCTCGGCCGAGTACGTGCTCGTCTTTGTCGGGTTGCTCTCCCTCGTGCTTGCGGTGGGGGCCGTTTGGGCGGCAGGACGTGACGGCGTCCTTCTGGGGCGTGCAATCGACGCCTCGTCGCACCTCTTGGAAAGCGGGCTGGTCCCGGCCCTCCAGGACGTCCTGCTCTACTAGTCAGAAGCGATTCAGTCGCGGACAGGCAACCGTAGAGGCGGCAGTTCTCCTGCCGACGCTCATGTTGGTCTTCGCCATCCTGCTCGAGCCCCTGTGCATGGGATACACGTGGACGCTCATGGGCTCCGCCGCGGCCGAGGCCGCTCGCGCCGTCACCACTGATTACGACGGCGCCTTTGAAGACTGCCGATCATTTGTGCTCCGACGTCTTAGGGGGGTGCCTGACGTTCCGCTCTTTCATGTGGGAGGTGATGACGACTGGGAGGTCACGATCGAGAGGGGAGAGCACGAGGTGTCTGTGAGAGTGCGCGGGCATGCGCGGCCACTTCCCCTTATGGGAGTCCTCGCGTCGGCGTTCGCGGAATGCGATGGCGCGGGCGTGGTCTTGGATGTTGAGGTTCATGAGATTTCGCGGCCAAAGTGGTTGGGAGGTTCGTATGGCGATTGGCAGAAGATCTGGAGGTAGCCGTGCGCTAGCGGGCACGAGCTTTGGCGTCGGCCTATTCGTGGCCGATGACGGCGGGTACACGACCGTCGCCGTTGCCGTGGCGCTGCTCCTGAGTCTTACCCTCGCGTTTGGCGTCGCCGCTGCCGGATGGAGCGCTGGCAGGGCGGCGGACGTCCAGTCGGTTGCCGATGCGGCGGCACTCGCGGGCTCGAACTGCGTCGCTGCCTATACGACGGTGGCGCAAGTGCTTGATGCCTGCGTCCTGAGCATGGGTCTGCTCGGTACCATCGTCTTCGGCGCCGGCATGATACTCGCCGCCATCCCTGCCGTTCAGGCGGCATCGCCGACGGTGATTGACGCTGGCAAGAAGATTCTCGATGCGCGAAGGAAATTCGCGCATTCGGCCTCGCAGGGGCTCGCCCGCCTAGAGGGTGCGCTCCCTGCTCTCGTAGCGGCAAATTCCGCGTCGACCGTTTCGGCAAACTCTCGAGGGGACATATCGTATGCGGGTCTTGCGGTGCCCTTTCCGCCCGAGGGGGAATCGGACTTCACCGGACTCGAAGATGAGCTTGACTCGGACGAGATGGAACGTGCGGCAGAGGACCTCAGGCGCGCGTCTGAGGAGAAGGCCGCCGCCTCGGCGCGCGCGGCGGCGGCCAGAGAGCGCGCGTGGCGGGCTGACTGCGTGGACGACCCCATGTGCATGCGATCCAGAGCGGAGGATCTCGCCGGACTGTACGGCGCAACGAATCCCGACTACCCGAGCGCCTCCGCTTGGAGGTTTGATTACGCGCGAGCGAGGGCGGCGAACTACTATGCGGCAAGGTCTGCGAATGAGCAGAAATCGGGAGACACCCCCGACGATCTCCAGAGGTCATGCGCCCGCGCGCGCTTCTTTCGCTACGCCTACGACAAGATCTCCTCGGCCGTATGCGTCGAGGGCGAGAGCGTCTCCATCGATCTTCCCGATCTTCCCCACACCACGGATGGCGTAAAGGGGACGGAGCTGTACACCGAGCGCGTGTGGCCATGCACCATGGAGGACGGGCGAAGGGTCCTGCACTGCTCGACGGGGTGTCCCGCCGCGCGTGGCGAGAGTTCCGGCGAGGCGTCGCTTCGCGAGATTGACGCAGGGTCTGCCGCACGCTGCGAGACGTGCCGGATGGATGCCGTCGCAATGGGCAATGTCGCAGACGCCTCCACGAACATAGGCAATGGCTTCGAGCACTACTGGAGAATCCTGGTGGAAGCCTCGCGCGAGTATCAAGACGCAAGGCGGGACGAGGCGGAAAAGGAGCGGGAGATGCAGGATGCCGCGGAGAAGAGTGGCTCTGCGTTCGACCGTGCCATGAAGATGCTTGCCGTGGAACGGCCCGGAATCAAGCCTCCCGGACACCTCGGTTGCATGAGCTTCGTGATGCGTGGTTCTGAAACTGCCGTTCCCAACGAGCTGGTCGGATCGTTTGTCTCTGGTGGCAGGTTGCCTGCAGGCGCCGCGATCTCCGCCGCAACCCTTGCTCCCGACGAGGCCACCGATGGGCACGACGTGCTCTCGAGCGTCTTTGACGGCATATCGGAGGAGGGTCTGGTCGGAGGGCTCCTCGATGGTGTAACGGGACTCTGGGGCAGGCTCTTGGTGAGCTATGGGTCTGCATACGGAAGCGTGTCAGAAGCTGCGGGAGGCTTTTTGGACGGTGTCGGCGACGTATTCGGCGAGAAGGTCGCCAGCTGGTTGAGGAAGAAGGTATCCGACGTCATCGACGCCGCGGGTTTCGAGCCGACGGACATGAGGCTGCGCAAGCCGGTGCTCACAAACACGCAAAACGTTATGGACGGATATGGGGGTTCGCAGATTGCGGAGGTACGCAATTTCGTTGAGACCCTTCCGGAGGATCCCGACGCAGTGCTGGCGGCGTGCCGCGACAAGGTGAGAGAGACGCTCGGACAGTCGGACGTGACCGTTGCAGAGATTCCCGTTCCCGGGCTCGATGGCGTGAGCATACCGCTCACCATAAATCTGGGCGACCTCATGGGGGTGTTCGCATGAGTGGTGCCGAATGCCGTCGTGGGGAGCGTGGCCAGATGACCGTGGAACTTGCCGTGCTCATGCCCGTCCTCATCGTGGTCGCGCTGATCGTGCTGAATATCGTGAGGTTCTGCGGCGCATGCGCCGTGTTCGACAGGGTCGCGCCTGACGCAGTCCTCTCTCACGGCGTTGCCCCCTCGGGAAACCAGAGCCTGGCATCCTCGGAGGCGAGGGTAGCAGAGGCGATAGGGCATGCCGTCGATTCCGAGATGTGCGAGGTGGAGGTTGTCGCCGAGGGTGGAGTACCTGAGAAGAAGGGCGCGGGCGTCACCTTCCCCGTCTCTCCTCTTCTTACCACCTATCGATGCACGTTGCGCTATCGGCCCTGGCCAGGCTCCTTTGTGATCGCGGGCATGGCTTATGAGCCCCCAGCAGTCTTGCGTCACGTGCGCACGATAGTTGTGGACAGGTACCGTCCGGGGGTGATCGTGTGAGCAACCTGATGGAAGTGCGCGGAGTATCCGAGTCGCGGGATCACGATGCCATGACATATGGGTGGTTCGAGGTGCTCGCCACATGGCACGCGAGGATGCACGGTTTGCTGGGGCCCAGGGCGAGGGGCAGGCCCGTCCTGCTCGAGAGGTGCCGTTCGATACATACCTTCGGCATGCGCTATGCCATCGACGTCGCCCTGGTTGCGGCCGACGGGCGGGTGCTCCAGTCGGTGCGTGGTCTTGGGAGGGGATGCCTGCTCGCATGCGAGCAGGCGAGCTACGTGCTGGAGAGGCCGGCGGCACGGTCTCCTTGGCCCGTAGAAGGAGAACGGCTTGTATTGGTGGCTGTCTGAGAGGAGGAGCACGATGCGTCCGAAAAGAAACGATTGCGACGAGTGGCCGTGGCCGATCGAGGGGCTCGACGACATCGACGATGTCATAGACGAGGAGTCCTCGCTCACCAAAACGTGTCCCCGCTGTGGGGAAGAGTTGTTCCGGGACATGGATGTCTGCTACGGATGCCTCTACGACTTTACCCGCAAGCCAGACCTTCCACCGCTGGCGGCCGACGAGGGGAAGCCGGAGGCCTGCTGCTCGGATGGATGGGACAGGGACCTCCCTCCCATGGAGGAGGAGCTGGGGCTGGGCGATCCGATGTCCATGGACGAGACGCAGGACCTGTCGTTGGCAATGCATCCGGTCGGAATCAGGATTCGAGATGGGATTCTCGAGATGACCGTGCCTCTGGGCGAAGAGCCGATAACGGTGGGGAGAGGCCGGTCGTGCTCGGTCTCGCTCAGCTCGAGCGCGGTCTCGCGCAGGCACCTCAGGTTCACTCGCACCGAGCATGGAGTTCTCGCGGAGGACCTGGGATCCAAGAACCCGGCGATCTTCCAGGGACGTCCCATTCGCGATGGGGTCTACCTCGTGCCGGGTGATACCGTGGGCGTGTGCGGGACCTACTTCACGGTCATCGGAGTGCGGAGAGAGGGGCGCGCGGGGAGCTTGTCTCCATGTGGGAGCCGTGTGTGAGGTCCCATACCGGGGGAGGTCTCCTTTTGGTATATTTGCGTCACGTACGCAAGCTATCGGGACGGAGGCGGTGACCCATGAATCTCGTGGACTGTGACCGAAGGTGCGGGCCGTTGACTCGCATGGCGCTCGTGTTCGTGATTCTCGCCCTGTTGATCGTCGCTGTTCCGACAAGGGCCCTTGCGAAGGACCGCTCCTACTCGATCGATCAGGTCGACATCGATGCGACGGTCTCCGCCAGCGGCGCGCTTTCCGTGCGCGAGTCGCGTGAGTTCGACTTCGACGGCTCGTTCAACGGGGTGTACTGGAAAATCCCGTCGGGTACGTACGAGGGAAGGGCCATCACGCCCCAGATCGGCGAGGTTGGCGAATACAGGAACGGATCGTTCGTCGCGTTCGAGAGGTCCAACTCGGGTGAGAACGGGACCTATGAGGTGACGGAAGCGGGTTCCTACGTCAAGGTGAAGATCTACTCCGCTCACCGAAACGAGAAGGCCGTCTTCGTCATCAACTACACCGACGACGGTCTTGCCTCGCGCTACCAGGACACGTCCGAGCTCTACTGGAAGTTCGTCTCGGATGGATGGGACGAGGAGTCCAAAAACGTCACCTGCAGGGTGCACCTGCCCGTCCCCGCCGGAGAGGCGGTCTCCGGCGGGGAGAACGTCCGCGCCTGGGGTCACGGTCCTCTGGATGCCTCTGTTCTCTTCGACGGCAACGAGGTCGTGTACACCCTTCCCGGCGTCGGTTCGAGTGAGTTTGCCGAGGCGAGGATCGCGTTCCCGGCGGCGTGGCTCTCCGGGGCGCCGGCCATGGCCTCCAACCGCCTTGATACCATCCTCTCCGAGGAGCAGAAGTGGGCGGACGAGGCGAACGCAAAGCGCGCGATGGCGCGGACGATAAACTTCGCCCTCGGTGGCGTGGGTGTCGTGCTATCCGTCTTCTCCGTAATATATGCGGTCTGGACGTTGCGAAAGTACAAGGCGGCGCACAAGGCCCAATTCGACGACAAGTACTTCCGAGACGTGCCGACGAACGATCATCCGGCAGTGCTTGGTGCCCTCTATCACGATGGCAAACCGACGTCTAGCGACCTGACCGCATCGCTTATGCGTCTTACTGACATCGGTGCCATGAAGCTCGACTTGGTTAAGATCCACAAGAAGGGTTTCATGGGAAGGGAGAAGGTCGAGGAGGATTACTGCGTTACCGAGCTCAAGTCCTACAGGAAGGTGCGCGGTGCAGACGCTGCCGAAGAGATAGACGGCAAGACGATGCGTCTCCTATTCGGCAGGCTCGCCCCGCTGAGCGATCGTACGGAGGCAGAAGGTGCGGAGAAGGGAAAGCTGTTCTTCTCCGACCTAGAGCGCATAGCAAAGAAGCATCCGAGTGCGTACTCCGATGCCTATAAGAGCTGGGAGGACTACGTCTCAGACCGCGCGGCCGCGAGGGGCTTCTTCACGGACGAGAGCGGAGTCTCCACGAACGCCCTCGTCGTGATGGCGGTCCTCAACATACTGGGGGCCATAGCCATGTTCCTGCTCTGGCTCTTCGACGTCTTGATGCCGCTCATCGCGTTTCCGGTGCTGGGGGTGCACGTCATCGCCATCGTGGTCCTGTTCACGATCTTCTCCAAGCTGGACGACCTCTCTCCCGAGGCGGTGGAGGTGAAGGCGAAGCTCGAGGCTCTCCGGCGCTGGCTCAAGGACTTCACGCGTCTCAAGGAGGCGGTTCCCAACGACGTCATCCTCTGGAACAGGCTTCTCGTGATGGCCGTGGTTCTGGGCGTTGCCGACGAGGTGATAGAGCAACTCAAGGTCGTTGCCCCGCAGATGCTCGAGGACCCCAACATCATGCCGGTCTACGGCTGGTACTACTACGGCGGTCCCCGCGGCATGCCGGTCCACGCCTTCGACAACTCCATGTCGACGGCGCACCATGTCTCTACGGCGGCCCTCTCGTCCTCCTCGTCGAGTTCGGGTGGCGGCGGAGGCGGCGGCTTCTCCGGCGGCGGAGGCGGAGGATTTGGTGGCGGAGGTGGTGGCGGGGCCTTCTAGCCAACGTCCTTACCAGCAGGTTTGCTCGCCTTGAAACGGCGGCTCCAAACGAAATCCATCAGTTTCGAAGATGGGTGTTGACGGACCGCGAAACTTTGCTATATTGAATAGGCTTGCTTTGCAGGCGCTTCGGCTGGGTAGCTCAGTTGGTAGAGCAGGGGACTGAAAATCCCCGTGTCAGGGGTTCGATTCCCTTCCCCGCCACCATAAGAAACGGCAGGTCAGAGAATATTTCTCTGACCTGCTTTTTTATGTATATCTGTCGAAATTGTGTAACACACTGTAATGTCGACTTTTCGACATTCACTTGGCCTGCGAATCTATGCATCCTTCGTGCCGCCCGCCCTCGACCAGCAGGAAGTTTCCGGCCTGCAGCGCGGCGGCCGCGGTGTCCGGCCTCTGGTAGTTGGAGTAGCTTATTCGCTCGCTGTGTCCGTGGGTCGCGGCGTTGATTGAGTCCAGGACGCCTGCCTGTTGCATGAAGGTCTCGTGCGTGGCGCGCATGCGCGACAGGGGAATGTAGGGGAGATCTGCGAGCCTTCCCTTGAGAACGCCGGACTTTGGTGCGTGCTTGCTCGTGACGTGCTGGAAGAGCTTCATCCAATTCCTCCGGATGTTGCTCATGGGCACGTCGCACACGAGCGCGTTGGCCTCGCCACAAAGCGACCACAGGCGGCTCCCGAAAGGTTCGACCATCGCCACGATGCGGATGGACCGGCGCGTCTTCGTTCGCTTGAGCCCGTCTTCCTCCGTCCTGGCGTGGTGGACGGCGATCTGCGTGACCTCGTGGCCCGCGACCTCGATTCGGCGCACGTCCTTCCACCTGAGTGCCAGGGCCTCCTCGCGCCGGAGCCCGGCGCCGACCATGCAGAGCCAGCAGGTCTCGAGGGGCGTGTCCTCAAGAAGAGGCATTGCCCTCATGACCGTGCGGGCGTCCCACACGTCCGATCGTCCCTCGATGGCCGCGAAGGGGTCATCGTCGTAGTCCTCGTCGCCGAAGTCGCGCGTGCCAACGTCTCCGGGAAGTTCGAAACCGCCGTTTCTTATGGGGTTCTCCGCAAGGTAGCCCTCTCGCACGGCCTGCGTGAGGACGGCCGAGAGCGTGCTCTTGGCATGCTGTGCGGCAGGGCGTGTGGGAAGCGACAGGAGAATCCTCTGGACCTCGACGCGCGAGATGAGCGATATGTCGGTGTTGCCCATCTCCGGAAGCCACACGCGCTCCATGTCTCCCTTGTACCTTTTGTAGGTGCCGCGCACGATGCGATTCCCCTTGCCGACCGAGTAGGCGTCCCACCACCTGCGGAGTGTGAGCCCGCGTCCGAGATCGGGTCGCCTGCCGAGTTGTGCCGCAAGCTCGAGCGCGACGCGCTCGGCGTCCTCCTCGCTCTCGGCGATGCCGGAAAGCCTGCGCAGCCGGCCGTCGAGGCGCGTCCCATGCACGACCGTGACGCGTACGCGCCCGTCGCTCAAATGCTCGAAGGTCCCGATCTTGCGGCGCTTCTTCCTCTGAGGCTCTGGCATGCCGTCTCCGTCCGTCGTATACTTCCGTCTGCGATCGGCTGGCTTGGGAAGGAACAAAGCTGGGTCCCCGAATGGGGGTAGGCGTCTTA
>JAGAWD010000248.1 GCA_017941585.1 Olsenella sp.
AGGAGTGAGCCGACGCAAACGCAATGCTTTGGCATTGGAATACCTGGATAGATTGGGATTGAAGGAGTGGGCACACCACATGCCCAACGAGATGAGTGGCGGACAGAAGCAGCGTGTGGCCATTGCCCGCGCCCTGTGCATGAAGCCCGACCTCATGCTCTTCGACGAGCCCACCTCCGCGCTCGACCCAGAGATCGTGGGCGAGGTCCTGAGTGTCATGCGCGACCTTGCGGCGGGCGGAATGACCATGGCCGTCGTCACGCACGAGATGGACTTCGCGAAGAACGTCTCCGACAAGGTCGTCTTCATGGATCAGGGCGTCATCGCCGAGGAGGGCGACCCGCATCAGATGTTCGCCAACCCACGGCAGGCGCGCACGCGCGAGTTCCTCTCGCGCTACCTCGATGACACGCCGGGAGAGGTGCAGAGGGGCTAGGATGTGGTGCCTGGCGTCGACCTGCGAAGTCGGGCATCTCACCTTGTGCGAGGGAAGGTTGGCTCATGGGAGACATAAGCGTCATTCGCTCCAATCACGTCTATCTGGACGAGCGGCACCCCGACGTCCGCGCGGCCGTCGTCGCGGACGACTCGCGCGTGCGCGCGGTGTGTGCGCCCGAGGATGTGGCGCGACTTGTGGGGGAGGGCGCCCCCGTGCGCGACTTTGGCGACGCCTTTGTCTGCCCGGGCTTCCACGACGCGCACCAGCACGTGTTCCACACGGCCCTCTTCAGCTCCGAGCTCGCTTGCGCGTGTCCGGGCACGAGTGAGGCTGACTGCGTGGAGCGCATGCGCGCATTTGCCGCGGAGACGCCCGGCGAGGGCTGGCTCGTGGGGCAGGGGTGGCGCCAGGACCTGTGGAACCCGCCCGTCGCGCCCACGAGAGCGTCTCTCGACGAGGCGTTTCCCGATCGTCCCGTGGCCATGTACTCCGGCGACCTCCATACGCTCTGGCTCAACACGCGCGGACTGGCTGAGCTGGGTATCGGTGAGGACACCGTGCCGCCGGCGGGCGGCGTGTTCGACCGCGACGCGAACGGCCGCCTCACAGGCGTGCTTCGCGAGGCGGCGGGCATGGTCTACGTCGCCAAGGTCTTCGCGAGTCTGCCGCGCGCCGGCGTTATGCGGGCGTATCGCGACTACTTCGAGACGAGCCTCTCCGAGGGGATCACGAGCGTCTGCGACATGGCCCTCTCCGCCCTGCCGGGTGCCGACTACGTGAACGAGGACGTCTACGAGGAGCTGCTTGCCGCAGGAGAGCTGCCCATGCGCGTGCACCTGTTTCCGCAGAACGTCGGCGACTTCGGGCGAGTCGAGGCCCTGCAGGCGCGTCTCACGGGCGACATGCTGCGCGCGCCCGGCACCAAGCAGTTCTTCGACGGCGTCTCGAGCGCGCACACGGCGTGGCTGCTCGAGTCCTACGCCAATCCCCGCTTTGCGGGAGACTGCGGCAGGCCCACGGTCGATCCGGAGGTCATGCGCTCCTATGTGCTCGCGGCGGCCGAGCGGGGCATCGCCACGCGCATCCACACGATAGGAGACCGCGCCATCCGGAGCGCGATCGAAATCTTCCGCGAGGCACGCGAGAGGTATGGCGCGCCGCACCAGGGTGCGAACTCCATCGAGCACATCGAGGGACTCTGGCCCTCCGACGTTCGTGCGATGGCCGAGATCGACCTCGTGGCCTCGGTGCAGCCTCAGCATGTCGTGATCGACGTGACCCAGCCCGAGCGCGACCTCGGTTCCGAACGCGCCGGCTTCATGTGGCCGTTCGCGAGCTTTCGCGAGGCGGGGGTCACCATGGCCTTCGGAACGGACTCGCCGTGCGTGTCGAACCGCGCAATGCAGGTTCTGAGCTGCGCCGTCACGCGCGAGGTGCCCGAGACGCGTGAGCCGCGTGGCGGGTGGCTTCCCGAGCAGCGTATCCCCATGGCGGCGGCGATAGACGCCTATACGAGGGGTAGCGCGCGCGTCGTGGGGCGCACAGACGAGCTGGGCACGATTGCGCCGGGCAAGCTGGCGGACCTCGTCGTGCTCGATACGAATCTCATGGCGGCCGATCCCGAGCGCATTCAGGACGTGCGCACTCTCGCTACATATGTGGGCGGCAGGCTCGCCTGGGAGGCATAGCCCATAGCCGGCTCGGGCGTACGCTCCCGTTCGAAAAACAGCCGGCGTGGCTGCCCTTCTCACTCTCGTCCTCGCGCCTCATGATCCCTCGCGAGCCCGTGCTCGCCCATTCCAGCCGTTTGGGGATTGATACCTGGTTGTCTGTGTCGGATGCGTGTCGCAGCCTAGAATCAGTAATGCATCTGTCAGAGGGCTTCGGACGGCGATGGGGGCCGCGTCCAGTCGCCCTTGAGGAGAGGAGCGCTCGATGTGCACTGGACTTAGGTTTGTCGACAACGATGGAAACATGTACTTTGGTCGCAATCTCGACTGGAGCTGCTCTTATGGCGAGAGGATCGTCATCACGCCTTCCGGCTACGCGCCCAAGTCTCCGTTCGACGCGGTCACGAGCATCGCGCATCCCATTATCGGCATGGGAATCGTTCAGGAGGATGTGCCCCTGTACTTCGACTGCGCAAATGATGCCGGCCTTGCGGTCGCGGGCCTGAACTTCCCCGGCTACGCGCAGTACGAGAAGGATGCCGTTGAGGGCAAGACGAACGTTGCCGCCTACGAGTTCCCCCTGTGGGTCGTCGCGAACTTCGTGAGCGTGGATGAGGTCGAGGAGGCCCTTGCCACGACGGCCATTGTCGACAAGCCCATCAACGAGAAGTTCCCCTCCTCGCTTCTGCACTGGATTATCGGCGACGCGAAGCGCTCGATCGTGGTCGAGTATACCGAGGCCGGTATGCAGGTGTTCCACAATGACGTCGACGTCCTCACCAACCAGCCGGGCTATGCGTGGCACGCCGAGAACGTCCGCAACTACCTCAACGTGACACCCGACGTGCCGGGCCCCTTGAACTGGCGCACCGCCGAGCTCTCCGCGTACGGCTCGGGCGGTGGCATGCGCGGCCTGCCGGGCGACTACTACTCGCCGTCACGCTTCGTCCGCGTTGCGTACCTTAACGCGCACTATCCACAGAAGAATACCGAGGAGGAGAACGTCAGCCGCCTCTTCCACACGCTCACCGGCGTCGCCATGATTGACGGTGGGGCGCGCATGACAAACGGCGAGTTCGAGCTCACGATCTTTACCGGTGGCTTCTCGGCCCGCACCAACACCTACTACTACAGCACGTACGAGGATCCGGCGATCAGAAAGGTCGCGCTGGCCGACTACGATGCCACGGGTAGCGAGATCATTCAGGTGGCGTAACTTACGACGTCGAGCGATGAAAATGGGCCCCGCCGTACTTGCGGCGGAGTCCGCTGCTAGAGATGACGTGCTACGAGATGGGTGCGCTGCAAATCTCCCACATAGTTTCGCCCAGGATGGGCTCGTCGTCGCGCACGGCGCTCCATCTTTCACTCATTTTCACTCATTTACATACGTTATGCCGCGAATCTTTCGGCGCGGCGCATGGTTGCCGCATCCGTAAGGTATACTTCGAAAATATATTTGAGCGGCATAGTTATATTTGAGCGGCATAGCACGGCGGGGTCATCCATGTTTTCTGAACGAGTGGTGTCAAAGGCCGTCTCGACACTGAGCGGCCATTACCTCAAGCTCGAGCCGAGCGACGACGTAGAGTTGAGTCTTCCTCAGCCCGGTAAGCACTACCTCCTGTACACGCACGTGCCGTTCTGCGAGTCGCTCTGTCCGTACTGCTCGTTCAATCGCTTCCCGTTTGCCGAAGAGCGGGCCATACCCTACTTCGAGCACATGCGCAGCGAGTTGCGCATGCTGGCCGAGAGGGGCTTCTCGTTTCGGGAGGCCTACGTCGGCGACACACCTACCATCATGATGGACGAGCTGGCCAAGACCATCCGGCTGGCGCGCGATATTGACTGCGCGAAGTCGAGCGGCGCCAACCAGGTGACGTTCTACCATCTCAACTTCTCGGTGCTCATGCCCGTCATGGGCGGCGGGATATGCCACTGGAGGCAGTATCGGTGGCTCAGCAAGAGCACGAGGCAGTTCGTCTCCGTCGAGCAGCTCTGCGACCTGATGGTCGCGGAGGGCTACGGGGGCGTGACGCGCAAGGCGTTCATGTTCGGGGCCTGCGCGTGCGCGAGCGGAAAGAGGACCCCATGACTTTCAGGCAGTTGGCGACGTGGCTCGAATCAGACCTGGCCGAGGTGCGTGCCCACATGGCGCGTGCGCTCGAGCCGGAGATCGCGAGCGGCCAGTTCGCGCGCGTCCTTTGCGAGGCGGCCGAGAATTCCGGCAAGATGCTGCGGCCGATCCTCATGCTCTTGGTCGCCGGCGACTACGACGAGGCGCATAGGGACGAGCTGTTGGTGACGGCTGCCTGCTACGAGCTTGGCCACACCGCATCGCTCATCCTCGATGACGTCATAGACGGCGCCTCCCTGCGGCGCGGCAAGCCGTCCGTCCAGTCGTCCTATGGCGAGCCGGTGGCCCTGTGCACGAGCGACTACCTGCTCATGGCGGCGCAGGGATACCTGGTGCAGGAGGGCTACGCGCGCTCTGTCGCCGAGATGGCCAGGTTGGTGCGCGTCATGTGTGCCGGCGAGATGGTGCAGTACGAGCACCTGCACGACTGCGCCGCGACGCGCGACACGTACCTGGCCGCCGTCAGGCGAAAGACCGCGAGCCTCTTCGAGAGCTGCTGCGGCCTCGCGGCGCTCATCACGGGCAAGTCCGACGACTGCGTCGCCGCCATGCGCGCGTTCGGCGAGACCCTGGGGGTCATGTTTCAGGTCCGCGACGACCTCAAGGATTGGACCGACGACGAGCAGGGCGCGGGCAAGCCCGTGAACGAGGACTTCTCGGAGGGTATCTACACGCTTCCCGCCATCCACGCGTTCGCAAACGACGAGGTGGGCGACCGGCTTCGGGAGCTCGCGTCGATCGAGCGTCCCTCTGCCGGCGATCTTGCGGAGGCGCGGCGTCTCGTTACCGAGGCAGGCGGCATCGAACATGCCCGCGCGTACCTTGAGGACCTGGCGGAGCAGGCTGGGAGTCAGCTTGCCGTGCTGCCGGAGGGGCCTCATCGCGATGCCCTGCGGGGCATCGTTCGTCTCGTGGCGCACGAGTAGTGCCGCGCGGGAGGCGCCCCGGAGCCTCCGTCCGGCATTCGTTTGGCGCATGCGGCGCGGACGACCATGCGCCGCCGGTCCAATTCGGATACCATCGAGAAAAGGCACTCGGAGGCGCGCCTTGACTTGGGCGCGCCCCGACCTCGCGGTCGAATCGCGGTGCCTGTCGGCTGCGTTCTGACGGGGAACCCCCGCCGAATAGGGAGGACCAATGCGAGACGGTTTCGTGAGTGTGGCGGCGAGAAGCCCCCAGGTGCGCGTGGCAGACGTCGACTTCAACGTCGATGCGTGCATACACGAGGCGACGGATGCCGTGACGTTCGACGGCGCGAGGATCGTGGTGCTTCCCGAGCTCGCCGTCACGGGATACACCTGCGAGGACCTCTTCTGGCAGGATGCCCTGCTCGACGCAGCAGAGGCGGGCGTGGCGCGGATCGCCGCCGCGTGTGCGGGCCTCGACGCCCTCGTGCTCGTGGGTGCGCCCGTGCGCGCCGGGGCGAAGCTCTACAACTGCGCCGTCGCCCTGCACGGGGGCGAGGTTCTCGGCATCGTGCCCAAGACGCACATCCCCAACTACAACGAGTTCTACGAGGCGCGCCACTTCGCGGTCGGCCCCGCAGACGTCTCGTACATAGACTTTGCCGGCGCAAGCGGCGTCCCCTTTGGTACGCGGCAGATCTTCTCCTGTGAGACCATGCCCAACCTTGCGGTCGCGGTGGAGATCTGCGAGGACCTCTGGGTGGCATGCCCGCCCTCGATCGCCCACGCGCAGGCGGGGGCCACCGTCATCTGCAACCTCTCGGCCTCCAACGCGATCGTCGGCAAGGCGGCCTACCGCAGGGACCTGGTGTGCGGCCAGAGCGCACGCCTCGTGTGCGGCTACGTCTACGCGAGCGCCGGCTGGGGGGAGTCAACCCAGGACGTGGTCTTCTCCGCGCACGACATGGTCGCCGAGAACGGCGCCCTGCTCGCCGAGGGAAGGCCCTTCGGCGAGGCGCGCGCCGCAAGCGAGATTGACGTGGACCTGCTCGCGGCGGAGCGGCGCCGCCTCTCGACGTATGCGACGGCGCCTGCGGCGGAGGATGCCGGCTACGTGGTGACCCGCTTTGCGCTCGAGGTGCGCGAGACCCGCCTCACGCGTCGCGTGGATGCCCACCCCTTCGTTCCCTCGAGCGTCTTGCAACGCAACGAGCGCTGCGAGGACGTGCTCGCCATCCAGTCGTACGGCCTGGCCAAGCGCCTCTCGCACACTCACTCGCAGAACGTCGTCATCGGCGTCTCGGGCGGGCTCGACTCGACGCTGGCCCTGCTCGTGTGCGCCCGCGCCTTCGACATCCTCGGGCTCGACCGCACGGGCATCATCGCGGTCACCATGCCGGGCTTCGGCACGACCGAACGCACGCACGGCAACGCAACGGTGATGGCCGACGCGCTCGGTGCGACGCTGCGCGAGATTGGCATCGCCGAGGCCGTGCGCCAGCACTTTGCCGACATCGGCCACGACGAGCGCGAGCACGACGTGACCTACGAGAACGCGCAGGCGCGCGAGCGCACGCAGATCCTGATGGACGTGGCCAACCAGGAGGGCGGCCTCGTCGTCGGCACGGGCGACCTCTCCGAGCTCGCCCTCGGTTGGGCGACCTACAATGCGGACCACATGAGCATGTACGGCGTGAACGCCTCCGTGCCCAAGACCCTCGTGCGTCATCTCGTGCGCTACGTGGCCGACACCACCGAGTCCGACGAGCTCTCCGACGTGCTCTCCGACGTGCTCGAGACGCCCGTCTAGCCGGAGCTTCTGCCC
>JAGAWD010000249.1 GCA_017941585.1 Olsenella sp.
GCTGGTGTCGACCTGCTCTTCGGCGAGGACGGGCCCGTCGTCTGCGAGGTCAACGCCAACGCCCATTCCATCCCCGAGATGCGCGAGGCATGCGGGGTCGACGTGTATCGGGCCATCATGGCCCACATCAATGAGACCATGGAGGGAGAGCAGCGATGAGGAAAGCAATGCGCGCCCTGCGCATCGGCGACGTCACGCCGGCGAGCGAGGCCGCGCTCACGGAAGTTCCCATACCCGAGGCCCGACCCGGCTGGGTGCTGGTGCGCGTGCGCGGCATTGGCATGAACCACGCGGAGTGGGAGCTGAGGCACGACGAGATACGAGAGTCCTACATAGCCAAGCCCATCATCCCCGGCATCGAGGGCGTGGGCGAGGTGGCCGACCCCTCGGACCAGCCCTTCGAGCCCGGCCAGAAGGTCTGCATGCTCATGGGCGGCATGGGGCGCATGTGGGACGGCTCCTACGCCGAGTACTGCCTCGTGCGGGCCGACCACCTCTTCGCAATACCAGAGGCAGCCTGCGGGCTGCCCTGGGCGACGCTGGCGGCAATCCCCGAGACGTACTACACGGCGTGGGGGTCGCTCTTCGAGTGCCTGCGGCTCGAGGGCTCAGACGCGCTCATGATACGTGCGGCCAGCTGCGGCCTAGGATACGCCGCCATCCAGGTGGCCAAGGCAATCGGCGCGCACGTCATCGCCACGACGCATCGAGAGCGCTACTTCGAGCCACTCCGCTCCTTTGGCGCGGACGAGATCGTGCTCGACACTGGCGTCTTAGAAGGCGCGGTTCTCGCCGACAAGGTCCTCGAGCTCAGCGGGCCTGCGACCCTGCGCGACTCGCTGCGCTGCCTCAACGTGGGCGGGATCTGCTGTGACACGGGCATCCTGGGCGGCCGGTTCACGCTTGATGGCTTCGACCCCATCAAGGAGATACCCAACGGCCGCTACCTCACGGGCTTCTTCTCCAACTACCCCACGCAGCAGGCCATGGACGACATCTTCTCGTTCGTGGCGCGGCACGGAATCGAGCCCTTCGTGGCAAGGGTGTTCGACTTCGACCACCTCGTGGACGCGCTGGCTATGCAGGACAAGGGCGGCTTTCAGGGGAAGCTCGTAGTCATAGACGAGAGATAGAGCAAAGCAGTTCAGATTGAGGGGAATCATCATGCACAACGTATCTCGACGGACGTTCCTCGGCACTTCGGCGCTAGTCGGCACCTCGCTTCTCGCGGCATGTGGCAGCAGCGAAGGCAGCTCGGAAGTCCCGGGCGCGCAAGACGGAAAGAAAAAGGTCCTGCGCTTCGGCATGGGGTCGCTAGGTGCCCCGCTCGACATGCAGAAGAACGGCATGAGCGTGGCGGGCACGCTGACCAACGCCATCTTTGAGGGGCTCCTCACCTGGAACGACGATCTCGAGCTGGAGCCCACGCTGCTCACCGCCATCCCCGAGTTCGAGGCCGACGGCGTGACGCTGCCCTGCGAGCTGCTGTCCGGCGTCACGTTCCACGACGGCTCCGCGCTCACGGCGCAGGACGTCAAGTTCACCTTCGAGCGCATGTTCAACCCGTCGACCGGTGCGGGCAACTACGCCAGCTACACGCAGATCAAGGGCGCGCAGGAGATGCTCGCGGGCGAGCGCGACAACCTGGACGAGGGCATCGTCATCGCCGACGACACGCACTTCTCCTTCGTGCTCACAGAGCCCAGCGCCACCTTCGTCCCAAGCCTCGGCGTTTTCTACGCCCA
>JAGAWD010000250.1 GCA_017941585.1 Olsenella sp.
GAGAGATGCTAGAATGAATTGGCATGGCCCCGTAGCTCAGGGGATAGAGCACAGGTTTCCTAAACCTGGTGTCGTTGGTTCGAATCCAATCGGGGTCACCAGAAAGTCCGCAGGCCAGAGGCATCGCGCCTCTGGCCTGCTTTCTTACGCTTACTACTTCTATATGTGCACGTCATCCTTCTTCAAGCCTCCTCGCCGGGCCTCTCGCGAGTGGCATCGCAGTTTAAGGCGACCGACCGATTCCCAAGGTGAGAAGAGTGGGGTCCCTCGACAATGTGCTAGCATTTGATGGAAGACAAACGGGTGCCTGCAAGCCCGTGCGACGGCGTGTCGGCGGACTGCCTTGGCCCCACGGGCTGGCTCGGTATACGGGCGGGCTCGCCCCATGGGGTGGCTGTGTCAGGCATCGCGCTTTCATAGGGAAAGACGTGCTCATGATGCATAGTGGGTCAATTGATCTTGCAAACGTGAAGCGAACGATTCTCGTTGTCGAGGACAACGAGATTAATCGAGAGATGCTCTGTGCCTTTCTCGAGGACGACTTCAACATTCTGCAGGCGGAGAACGGTCTTGTCGGCCTCGAGCAGCTCGAGAAAAACTACGAGGATCTGTCTCTGATTCTGCTCGACGTGTATATGCCGGAGTGCGACGGGTTCGAGTTCCTGCGGCGGAAGCGGCAGGACGAGCGCTACGATGCCGTTCCTGTCATTGTTACGACGGCAAGTGACTCCCTTGACGACGAGATCAAATGCCTCAAGCTGGGTGCGAACGACTTCGTCGTGAAGCCGTACAACGTCGAGATTATGATGAACCGCATCAACAACACGATCCATCTCCGTGAGTCGGCATCCATCGTCAATCAGCTCACCTGGGACAATGTGACTGACCTCTACAGCACGGAGTTCTTCTATAGGCACGTCGAGGACATGTTCCGAGCCTTTCCAAAGGCTGACTTCGACATGGTCTGCTGCGACATCGAAAAGTTTAAGTCGCTCAACGACCGCTATGGCAAGGCGGCCTGTGACCAGCTGCTCTGCGACCTTGCCGAACGGCTCACGAACAGGCTTCCGGGATTTATTGCCGGCGGGAGGATGGGCAGCGACACGTTCTCTTTCCTTATCGAGCACCAGCAGCTCGATTGGATCCATGTGCTTGACTCTATCACCGAGGGATTGTTCGCTACGAGCGTGAGCATCAAGTATGGCATAGTCGCCAAAGTCAATCACAAGTTGGCTGTCTCGCTTACGTGCGCCCGCGGTTTTATCGCCTTGGAGAAGATCAAGGGCACCATTGGCACTGGAGTCGCTTGGTACAACGACGAGCTGCGCGAGCAACAGCTCCGACAGCAGATGATTGTCGAGAGCATGGACGTTGCCTTGAAGGAACGCCAGTTCGAGGTCTACTACCAGCCCAAACACGGCCTCGCCGCGGATGCGACGTGCGGCGCAGAGGCTCTTGCGCGATGGACGCACCCAACCCTTGGCTTTATCTCCCCCGGAGAGTTCATCCCTCTCTTCGAGAGAAACGGCCTCGTTACGAAGCTTGATCTTTTCATCTACGAGGAGGCCTGTCGCGAAATCAGCCGCTGCAGGGATCTTGGCCTGCCTATAGTCCCCATATCCGTAAATGCCTCTCGACTCGACTTTGACGTTCCCAATCTCGCGGAGCAAATTGCCGAGATAGCCGACAGATACGAGGTCGACCACTCGCTGATTCACATCGAACTGACGGAGACCATCTACTCGGACGGGCCGGAGACGGTGGCGCGGGTTCTGAACGATCTGCGGTCACGGGGCTTTGGCATTGAGCTCGACGACTTCGGCTCTGGCTACTCGTCCCTCTCTTCCCTCAATATCCTCCCTATCGACGTCATGAAGCTCGACATGAGCATGATTCGCCAGGCGTCCGAGCTCAATGACTTCCGTATCGTAGAGTCGACAATCATGCTCGCTCAGTCGCTGGGATTCAAGACCGTAGTCGAGGGCGTAGAGACGTCCGAGGAGGTCAGGAGGCTCAGCGAAATTGGCTGTGACCTGATTCAGGGATACTATTTCTCGAAGCCGCTCAAGCGGGAGGATTTCGAGAAGTACCTGATGATGGGGTAACACCCTTGGGAGGCGGACGTTATGGGGCCGTCGCGAGAACCGCCGAGGGTACCGCAAAGACCCCGTGGGAACCGATAGGAGGAAGCCATGACCCTGAGAGAGCTCTACGACCAGATTGGCGGAAGCTACGACGAGGCCTTATCACGGTTGCGGGCGGAAAAACTCATAGGCAAGTTCGTTGTCAGGTTCTTGGACGACCACTCGTGCCAGGATCTCTTTGATGCGTGGTCGCGTGGTGACGAGGCAGCCGCGTTCGAGGCGGCACATGCCGCGAAGGGGGTCTGCGCGAACCTGTCCCTCACGTCGCTTGCTATGCCTGCGAGCGCGATAACCGAGGCTCTTAGGCCAGGCAACGAGTCTCTGAGGGTGACGACTGACGTCGACTCCCTCATCGAGGAACTTCGTGCGGCATACGAGCGGGCGGTAGAGCGCATCTCCTCCTACGCGGAGTCCCTCTAGCAACGAGAGAAGGGCGGCTCACATGGAACGCGGCGAATCAAAGGGTTTCCGTGGCGGAGGACTGACACGTTATCTCTCGCCCATTAACGTATGGGCGCTCTCTTTCGGCTGCATCGTGGGGTGGGGCGCCTTCGTTATGCCTGGGTCGCAACTTCTCCCACTTGCGGGGCCTGTTGGCACCATCGCGGCGATTTGTATCGGCGCCGTTGCCATGTCGGTCATCGCAGTCAACATCCAGTGCATGGCCAACGAGTACCCGGACTCGGGGGGAGCCTTCACCTACACCAAGCACATCTTCGGATACGATCACGCCTTCCTGTGCTCATGGTCCCTCGTGCTGGCATACATCTCCATCATCTGGGCGAACGCGACCGCTTTCATCCTCATCAGCCGATACCTGCTCGGACCGGTGTTTCAGACGGGATTTCACTATGAGGTTGCGGGATACGACGTGTACCTCGGAGAAATAGCCGTCACTCTCTCCGTCCTGGTGCTGTTTGGCTTTTTGAGTACGAAGCGAAAGCGCGTGGTGAAGTCTTTGAACACCGTGCTCGCCTTTCTGCTCCTCTTGGGAACGGCTGCATGTTTCGTTGCCGTGCTGGCAAAAGACGGCGGCAACCCGACGAGCTTCACTCCTCCCTTTGCGCCAAGAGGGGATGCTGCCACGGGAATCATCAGCATCGTTGTCCTCGCACCCTGGGCGTTCATAGGCTTCGAGTCGGTCTCGCACGCCGTGAGCGAGATGGAGTTTCCGCACCAGAAGCTTCTACCCATACTCATCGTCGCGATTTTGTCGGGGGCGATGGTGTATATCTTCACCACCCTCATCTCGGTGCTGGGTACTCCCGAGAGCTATGGCAGTTGGGCGGCATACGTGTCGAACCTTGGAAACCTTGACGGCCTTGACGGCCTGCCTACCTTTCACGCCGTGAGTTCGGCATTGGGTCAACCTGGCCTCTGCCTGCTCGGTATGGTGGTGCTGGCCGCGCTTGCAACCAGCCTCATTGGTCTCTATCGAGCGGCAAGTAGACTCATATACCACATTGCCATAGACGGCCTCCTGCCCGAGTGGTTCGGAAGGGTCGACGACGATGGCGTCCCGCAGAATGCCATCGTCTTCATCATACTTATCTCGTTCGTCGCGCCATTCGTGGGTCGTGCTGCCATCGGGTGGATCGTGGACGTGACGACCGTCAGCGCCTCGATAGCGTATTCATACGTCTCGGCGTGCAGCCTTCGCGTTGCCCAGAGGGAGAACATGCGCGTCATCAAGGCAACGAGTATTGCCGGTATAGTGCTTTCCGCCGCCTTCTTCATCTATCCCCTCGTTCCGAACTTCTGGTCGGTCAGCGCGCTGGCGCCCGAGTCATACCTCATTCTTGCGGCATGGAGCATCCTCGGCCTCGGCTTCTTCCGCATCATCTTTCAACGCGACACAAGGGGGCGGTTTGGCAAGTCAACGATTGTGTGGATGGCGATGCTTTCCCTCATCTTCTTCGCTTCGACGATGTGGGTCCGTCAGGTCACGCGCACCACGACCGAAAATACCGTTTCCGAGGTGGATTCGTTCTACCAGTCGGAGTACGAGAGCCACGGGATAAAACTTTCCAACAGGGACCTTCGTAAGGAGGAGCGATTCCTCGAGCGGGAGACGGAGGGTATTCGATCGTCCCTTCTCAGTAGCAGCTTAGTGCAGGTTGCACTTATCGTCTTCAGTCTTGCGATTATGTTCAGCATCTACTCCCTCATGCGGAAGAGGGAGAAGGAGACAGACACAAAGCGATTGGCCGCAGAGGAGACGAGCAAGGCCAAGACGGTATTTCTCTCCAACATGTCGCATGACATAAGAACACCCATGAACGCGATCATCGGGTACACGAACATCGCCAAGAGGGAGGGCCTGAGCCTCGAGGAGGTTCGCGGCTACCTCGATAAGATAGACTCCTCCAGCAAGCACCTGCTCGCCCTTATCAACGACGTCCTCGAGATGAGCCGTATCGAGAGTGGAAAGATAGATCTCGACCCCGTAGAATGTGACCTTCGAAAGACGATGAACGAGGTGCGCGACATGTTCGCCACTCAGATGCAGGAGAAGGGGATAACGTTTTCCGTCGACACCTCCGGCGTGAGGAACGGGCAGGTTTTGTGCGACGTTAACCGGCTCAACCGCGTTCTCCTCAATCTGATCAGCAACGCGTACAAGTTCACGCCCGAGGGCGGAAGGGTTAGTGTCACCCTCGCGCAGGTCGAGGCCGCTATGGACGGACAGGGTCGCTATGAGCTGCGCGTCAAGGACACGGGTATTGGCATGAGCCCGGAGTTTGCGGAAAGGGTCTTCGAGGCCTTCGAGCGCGAGCGGAACACCACCGTGAGCGGCATCCAGGGCACCGGCCTGGGCATGGCCATCACCAAGAGTATCGTCGACCTCATGGGAGGCACGATCGACATAGTCACGGCCCCGGGGGAAGGGACCGAGTTCATCATTGGCCTCGATCTTGAGCTGGCACACGCCGGAGAGGAGCCTGACGTTCGCAAAGCCGAGGACGAGCAGGCCGGCGAGGTTGACTTCTCCACCAAGCGCATACTCCTCGTGGAGGACAACGAGATCAACCGCGACATAGCGACTCTGATTCTTGAGGACGTGGGATTCAACCTCGAATCTGCAGAGAATGGAAAGGTTGCTGTGGAGAAGGTGAGGGCCTCACAGCCTGGCTACTACGACGCCATCCTCATGGACGTGCAGATGCCCGTCATGAACGGCTACGAGGCCACGAGGGCCATTCGTGCGCTGGATGACCCAGATCTCGCCCATATACCCATTCTGGCCGTCACGGCGAATGCCTTCTCCGAGGACGTGCAGAACGCGCGGGAGGCGGGCATGGACGGGCATCTCTCGAAGCCGCTTGACGTGCCGAAGGTTCTGCAGGCACTGGGCGAGTTGCTCGCCTAGTGGCGACAGGCATTTTCGAGCCTCGTGACGACAGGCCAAGGACATCTCGCCCCTTGGCCTGTTCTCAGCATGTTTGCGCGCATGCGCAAATTGGTATGCATTCCCCACGTTTGGGCGCTACTCCACCACGAGCGGTTCCATCTCGAAGGTCTCACAGTTGACGTAGCCACGGTTGGTGAGGCGCAGCACTGGGATGCACGCAAGCGACATGAGCCCCATCGTCATGAACGGTGAGGGCATCGTGCAGCCCATCTGCCGCCAAGCGTCCTCGGCGCGGGCGACCTCGGAGGCGACGTCGTGCGCGTGACCGCGGCTCATGAGACCGCACACGGGAAGCTCGACGAGGGCAAGCACCTTGCCGTCCGCCACGGAGACCTCTCCGCCGCCGCACTTCACAAGCGTGCGCGCGGCAAGCGCCATGTCCTCGTCGTTGTCCCCGATGACGAGGAGATTGTGGGCATCGTGGCTCACGGTCTGAGCGTGTGCGCCGTGAATGCCGAAGCCTGTGACAAACCCAAAGCTGTGCACGCCGTCGGTTCCGTGGTGGCGGTCGAACACGCACGCCTTGAGGATGTCGCGCTCGTGGCTCGCGCGCAGCTGGCCATCGACAACCGGCACGTGTACGAGAAGGTCACGCGTGATGGTTTCACCACCGGAGATGCCGATGGCGCGCACGCACGCCTCTCCGTTTGGCAGGGTCTGCGCCTCGCACGCACCAGGCAACTCAGACGTGCCCGTTCCTGTCTGCGAGTCGAGCGCGAGCGCTGCAGCGCAGGTCATACCGTTGGGGATGGCGACACCGAGCGCGGAATTGGCAACCGCGGGTATCTCGAAGGTCTCCGCCGTGGGCACGAACCCGAGGTTCATGGTGTCGGTCATCCAGTCAGGCCAGTCGTAGGGGGCGGGGTCGAAGGTCGACCTGCCGTCTTCGGCCACGATCTCTCCGTCGATGAGGACCATCTTCGCACGGAAGTCCCTGAGGTTCTCGAATAGGACGATATCCGCGCACTGCCCAGGCGTCGCCGATCCCATCTCGCGCCCGAGTCCGAAGTACTGTGCGCAGTTGATGGTGCACATCTGCAGTGCCACGACCGGGTCGAGCCCAAGCTCCACGGCCTTCTGCAGCACGCGGTTCATGTGCCCCTCCTCGACGAGGGTATTGGGATGACAGTCGTCGGTGCACAGGAGGCAATGGCTCGTGTCGATGCCGCTTGCGGCGAGTTGCTCGAGGTAGCCGGGCAGACTCAGCCACGCCGAGCCGTAGCGCAGCTGCACGTAGGCGCCCATGCGCAACTCGGTCTCGACGTCCTTCCACGTGTCGCACTCGTGGTCGGACGTGACGCCGGCGGCGATGTAGGCCGAGAGCTGCTTGGAGTGGTTACCGAGCGGAAGGTGCCCTGTCACCACTCGGTCGGCCTTGAGGGTCTCGCTGATCTCTCCGAGCAGGTTCTCGTCCGCTGCGAAGACGCCCGGGAAGTTCATCATCTCGCCCAGGCCGACGACGTCGTCCCATCGCATGGCCTCGGCGATGTCCGCCGCGCCGATGCTGGCGCCGGCATCCTCCACGTCATGTACGGCAGGCACGCAGGAAGGCGGCGTCATCATGGCCTTGAGCGGGGAGTCCTTGTCGTCGAACATGCAGCGCGCACCGGCAAGGCCGCGAACGTTGGCGACCTCGTGCGGGTCGGCGAATATGGCGGTGGTGCCGTGCGGAACGACCGCCCTCGCGTACTCGGAGACGCCGACCATCGCACTCTCCACGTGGATGTGGCTGTCCATGAGGCCAGGTGCGGCGAAGAGTCCGCGGGCGTCGATCACGAGGGTGTCGGGTCCGATGCAGTGCTCGGCCGTGTGGTGCCTGATGCCGAGAAACGCCACGCGCCCGCAGCTGATTGCGATGTCGGTGTCGGGGAGAACCTCTCGGGTGGCGACGCTCACGAAGTTTGCGTGGCGAATCACAACGTCAGCGGGCTGCTGGCCCTGCGCGACGCGTACGAGGGTGTCGTTGCACTCCCACAGGGGCATCTTGCAGAAGGTGTTGATCATGGCTCTCCCTTGTCATGGCGGACGCGTTGCGGCCCGCAAGAGATTTCTTCGTAAAAGATGGTAGCGCATGAAGGGCCTCGAAAGGAGAGCGGGGCAACCGCATGCGGTTGCCCCGCTCCTTCGTTGTGTTGCGACCGCCGTTGCCGTTGCCGTCGGCGGCTCCTATGTCTACGGTGGATCCGCCGTAGCCGGCGTGGCGACTAGTCGCTCGCGTTGCCGCTGGAGCTGCCGCCAGTGCCGCCGGTGCTGCCGGTGCTGCCGGTACCGCCGCCGGTACTGCCACCACTACCGTTGGTTGTGCTCGGTGTGGTCGAGGGGTCGGGTCCGGCGGAAACCACGATCGTCACGGTGGCACCCTTATCCGCGGTGCCGGTGAGCGACTGGCTCATTACGACGCCGTAGTTTACGGTAGAGCTGTAGTCGTAGGTAACGTTCACGCCGAATCCGCTGTATCGCAGTTCGGAGGTGGCGCTGCTCTCGCTCTCACCGACGACGGAGGGAACGCTCACCTGTGCCGATCCGCTCGAGACGGTGATCGTGACGGTGGCGCCCTTCTCTGCCTTGCCGGTGGGAGACTGGCTGATGACGACTCCCTTGTCCACCGAGTCGCTCTCGGAGTAGCTGACCTTCACGGCAAAGCCGGCAGCCTCGAGCGTGCTGCGTGCATCGTCTTCGCCATGGCCCTCGACGCCGGGTATGTCGACGTTCTCGGCACCCTTGGAGAGCTGATAGGTAATCGTGTCTCCCGCCTTGGCGGTCGCGCCTGCACGCGGGGACTGCTTGGCGATGGTCCCGTTGGCCACCTCGCTGTCATATACCGAGTCGCCAGCCTGTGCCACAAGCCCGGCCTTGGTGAGAGCACTTTGTGCCTCACTGGGCGTCATGCCCTTCAAATCGGGCACCGTGACGGTAGCTGCGGGCTGGGGACCCTTCGAGACCACGAGGTTGATCTGGGTACCCTTGGAGACGGAGCGGTTGGGGTCGGGGTCCTGGTCGGCAACGAGTCCCTTGGCCACCGTGGAGGAGTATTCCTCCTTGACCGAGCCCCGCTGGAAGAAGCCGGACTTGTCAATTTCGGCCAGAGCCTGCTCCTGTGTGAGGTTGAGCAGGTTGGGGACGGCCTTGGTAGCGCTGTTTCCGAGCATCGAGTAGGCTGCGACGGCAATCACGGCAATCGCGATGATTCCGATGATGGCGGTCGCGACGAGACGACGCTTGCGCTTTCGAGCCTTCTCCTCAGCTTCCTCCTGGGCCTCCTCGGTTGCGGTCTGCGGGCGAATCCTGCCCGTCGACTCGACGCGAGGCATGTTCTGGGTCGTAGTGATTGGAGTGATTGGGGTAGTGACCGGAGCGGGGGCGACCGGCGTGTTCAGCATTGCCGTGGCACTACTTACGGCGGCGAGACGGCCGGAGAGATAGTCGCGCAGCACGTGATAGAGCTCGTCGGCCGTCTGGAAGCGATCGGCGGGATCCTTCTGCATGCACTTGAGGATGATGGACTCGAGTGACGCGTCCACCGCCGGGTTCACCTGGCTGGGCGGCACGGGCTGCTCGTTTACCTGCTTGAGCGCGACGGAGATGGCGTCGTCGCCGTCGAAGGGAACTTTTCCGGTGGCGGCCTCGTACATCACGATGCCGAGGGAGTAGATGTCGGTGGTGGGGCCAAGCTCCTTGCCCTGGGTCTGCTCGGGAGAGACGTAGTGAGCTGTGCCCAGGACCGAGTTGTCCTGCGTGAGGTGGCTGTTCTTGGCGCGCGCGATGCCAAAGTCCATCACCTTGATGTTGCCGTCGGGCTGCACCATGATGTTCTGCGGCTTGATGTCGCGGTGGATGATGTCGTGGCGGTGTGCCACGGAGAGTGCCTGCGCGATCTGAGAGCCAATCTGCGCGACCTTCTTGCCGTCGAGGGCCCCATGCTTGCGGATGCCGCTCTTGAGGTCGGTTCCACGCAGGAACTCCATTGCGATGTAGTAGGTGTCGCCGTCCTTGCCCCAGTCGTACACGCTCACGATGTAGGGGCTCTGCAGCGCAGCCGCCGCCTGGGCCTCCTGCTTGAAGCGCGCCGCGAACGACGGGTCCGCCGCGTACTGCGGCAGCATCGTCTTAATCGCCACCGTGCGCCCGAGCACCTCGTCGAGCCCACGGTAGACGATGGCCATGCCACCGGTGCCTATCTTGTCCTGTACCGTGTAGCGGCCACCTAGAACTCTGTCTGACATCGTCTCTCCCATCTCAATCGCGGTCTCCCGCGAGTCGTTCACGTTCAGCGCTCGGCTTACCGAGCATGCCCGGCGCGAACCGGGCGCGTCCGGCGCGAGGCCGGACGGTCGGCGGGCGAGAAGCCCGCCCTTCCCCTATGAGGCTGCGCCCATCGCCTGTACGTTGAGGCACGACGCGAGCACCTTGCCGGCGACGATCGACGCCTCGCCGGAGCCCTCTCCCTCGAGGCAGATGGAGATGGCAAGTGTGGGCTGGTCGTAGGGAGCGAATCCCACGAAGAGCGAATTGGATGACGTCTCGCTCACCTCGGCCGTGCCCGTCTTTCCGGCAACCTTCACACCAGAGACGCGCGCCGGGGTGCCCGTGCCCTCCTCGACGACGGCGAGCATGGCCTCCTTCACGCTTGCGGCCGTGGCCGAGGAGACGGCCTGGCCGAGCGCCTTGGGCTTGGTCGTTGCGGTCGTGGCGCCCTCGGGGGAGAGGACGTGCCCCACGACGTAGGGGTTCATTGCAATGCCGCCGTTTGCGATGGCGCCGACCATGACGGCGTTCTGCATCGCCGTGGTCTGGGGTCCGGCGGGTGAGGCGTGCTGGCCCACAGGCTGCCCGCAGGCCGCCCAGGCCGTCTCCCACTCGGTCATCTCCTCGGGCTTGGGCATGAGCGACGGCTGGCAGGAAAAGTCCTGGCCGATGTTGGAGCCATAGCCAAAGGCACGGGCGTAGCTCACGAGGGCATTTGCCCCCACTTCGGTGCCAAGTGCGCCGAAGACGGTGTTGGCAGATTCGGCGAGCGCATCTCTCAGAGTGAGGGAGGGCCATGCCTCCTCGTTGATGTTGGTCACCGGCGCTCCGCCAATCTCGATCGTGGCAGGTGCTGGGTAGGTGGACTCGAGAGTGGCCTTGCCAGTGTCGAGTGCCGAGGAGAGAGAGACCACCTTGAAGGTCGAGCCTGGCGTGTAGAGGGTCTGGGTCGTACGGTCGACCAGGTTGCCCGTGCTGCCGGAGAGCGATGAGCCGATGTCCTCGTAATCGAAGGTTGGGTTCGACGCCTTGGCGAGTACCGCGCCGGTCGTTGGGTCGAGCACGACTATTGCTCCGGTGTAGTTCGCGAGAACCTCCTCGACCGCGCGCTGCATCTGGGCGTTCAGGGTGAGCACGACGCTCGAGCCCGGGGTCTCGACGCCGGCAAGCGCGTTGAGTGCGCTCAGCCAGCTTGAATAGTCGGCATGCCCGGTGAGCGTCTCATTGAGCGTTGCCTCGATTCCCGTGGCGCCGAAGCGCGTCGAGAGGTAGCCCACGGTATGCGTGGCGACGTTTCCGAGCGGGTATGTCCTGACGTACGTACCATCCTCGGCCTGCACGCTCTCGGCGAGGGTCGCACCGTCTGAGGTGATGATGGCTCCACGCTGGACCTTTGCGGACTTTGCGATGGTGTGGTTGTTGTTGGGCATCGACTGATAATAGCCAGCGCGAACGACCTGGATATAGGTGAGATTGGCAATGAGCAGCGCGAAGGCGATCGTGAAGAGCGTCACCAACGCGACGAGGCGCTTGCCGAGTGCCACGCGCCCGAGCACGCCCGACTCAGCGGTCACCATGCCAAAGCGCCCCCGTGCGTGGGCGCCGTGCACGACGGCCTGCCGCCTGCCGCCGCCCTCCGCGGGGGAGTAGGTTGTGGTCTGCTCCGCCGGAGCGCTCATCTCCATCTGAGTATCGTGGCCCGTACCCTCGTCGCCCGTCTTGAGGAGAAGGCCGACGATGACGAAGCTGGCGAGAAGCGAGCTTCCGCCCTGGCTCATGAATGGCAGGGTGACGCCCGTGAGGGGCAGGAAGCGCGTTGTTCCTCCCACGATGAGGAACGCCTGGAAAGCAATGGCGACGGTGAGACCGACGGCCGTGAACGCAGCGACGTCAGACTTCGCGCGGGCTGCCGTCACGAGGCCTCGGACCACAAAGAGCATATAGCAGATGAGCACAGCCGCTCCACCGAGGAGACCCATCTCCTCTCCGATGGCAGAGAAGATGAAATCCGACTCGACGACGGGGATGAGCGTGGGCAGCCCCTTGCCGATACCCGTGCCGATGAGACTGCCGTCGGCGAGCGAGTAGAGAGACTGCACGATCTGGAGGCCCTTGTTGGAGGGATCCGAGAACGGATCGAGCCAGATTTGAATGCGCACCTGCACGTGCGAGAAGAGTGCATAGCAGACGAGACCGCCGATGGCGAGAAGCGCCACCGAGAAGATCACGTAGCTTACGCGACCGGTGCAGACGTAGATCATCACCACGAAGAAGGTGAAGAAGAGCAGGGCCGAGCCGAGGTCGCGCTCGAATATGACGAGTAGGAGCGAGATGCCCCACATCACGAGCAGCGGCGCCAGCATTCGCGGCCGCGGCAGGGCAAGCGGTCCGATCCTGCGAGTGGAGGCGGAAAGCATCTCGCGGTTCTCGGCAAGGTAGGCGGCCAGGAACAGGACGATTAGGATCTTCGCAATCTCGCCCGGCTGGAAGGAGAAGGGGCCAAAGGTGAGCCACAGCTTGGAACCGCCGCGCTCGGTGCCAATGAGCATGGGCAGGAGCAGCAGCACCACGCCTGCGATGCCCATGGTGAACTTGTACTCGGCTAGCCTGTCGATTGACGGCACGAACACGAGGGTGCAGATCATTGCGGCAACCGACACGAAGAGCCATGCGACCTGCCCGACGGCGAGGTCGGGTGCGAGGCGCGTTACGAACGCGATCCCTATACCCGATAGGAGAAAGACAATGGGCAGGATCGCAGGATCTGCTCCCGGCGCAAACTTACGCGTGGCTATGTGAGCCACGGCGAACGAGGCCGTGAGGCCTATGGGAACCGCGAGCGTAGAGAAACTCAAGGGGACTGCCATGTTCGCGAGGTACATCGCGTAGAGCGCGAAGACCGGAATCGCGGCGGCGATGGTGAGCGCGAGCTCGGTGTTCCTTCGGGTGTTGGCCTGATGGGTTGCCATGCTACTCACCCGCTCCCTCGTTCGCTTCCGGCGCGGGCGTGCTGGCTGCCGGCGAGGCAGGGCTCGTAGGCGAGGTCGCGGTGCCCGCGGTTGAGCGGTCGGCCGTGACCGCTGCCGCGGTCTTGTCGGTGTTGATCTGGTCGCGGTAGCTCTCCACGGTCTTGCGGGCCTCCTCCTCGCTTGCGGCGGAGAGGCCGCCCTTCAGGCTCTCCTGCGTTGTTACGGGCAGGTCGGAGAGGGAGACGGAGGTGGTCTCCTCGAGATGCGAGAGGGGAATGCCGAAGAAGTCCTCGTTGATTCCTTGGTAGATACCCACGGTACCGTTGTTGTTGCCGAGGTACCAGGAGCTGTTCACGAATATGGCGGCAGAAACTGCGCCGATGGCGATGATGACGAGCGCGAGGATGAATGCGGAGAAGAGCTTGCGCTGGCGCATCTGGCGGTGCTCCTCCATCAGGCCGTCATCGATGACGTCGACCACGACGACCGTCACGTTGTCGTGCCCGCCTCCCTCTAGCGCGGCCGCAACGAGATTGTCCGCCGCGGCATTCGCGGTTGCGGACGAGACGGCGACGGCTTCGATCTCGGAATCCTCCACCATCGAAGAGAGGCCGTCGGAGCAGATGATCACACGGTCGCCTGCGCTCACCTCGAGGGTGAAGTGGTCTGCGTACATGTCGGGGTCCGACCCGAGAGCGCGCGTGATGATGGAACGAGACGGGTGCACGCGCGCCTCGTCTGCCGTAATCTCACCGGCGTCCACCAGTTCCTCCACGTAGGAGTGGTCGTGCGTAAGGCGCACGAGCGTGCCCTCGTGGAGGAGGTAGATGCGCGAGTCGCCCACGTGGGCAATTGCCATCTTGTTTTTCTCGATGTGTATACACGAGGCAGTGCAGCCCATGCCAGGCTTGCCCTTGCCCGTACGAGCACCCTCTATCACCTCGGCGTTCGCAGCCTCGACGGCTGCGCCGAGGAGGACGTCGTCGGCGTGCAGCGGCGCGCGGGAGCCGATCGTGGAGACGGCAATCGAGCTTGCTACCTCTCCCGCGGCGTGCCCGCCCATGCCATCGCATACGGCAAAGACCGGTGGCTGTACTAAAAACGAGTCCTCGTTGTGCGTGCGAACGAGACCGATGTCGGTACGGGCACCCCAAGCAAGCGTCTCGTTAGTTCCGCTCTTGGCATCGGTACCGGCACGGTTCTCGACGGGCATAGTATCGTGGCCAGGGCTGTTGACAGGCTCGTCTTTGCGCTTGCGGTCGGCATTCCTATGTAGCGGAAGCGCATTCATTGGCGACTCACTCGCATGACGGCGTCGCCAATCTGCACCTCGTCGCCGTCACGCAGGGTAACGGGCTGGGATATGCCGTGCCCATTGACGAGGGTGCCGTTGGTCGACTGCAGGTCCTCCAGAACGAGTGCCGGCCCCTGGAGGGTGAAGCGTGCGTGTGAGGCAGAGACAAACGGCTCGTCGATTACGATGTCAGACGATGGCGAGCGACCCACCACGACGGGACCGAGCATGTCGACGTGCAGGCCGCGAAGCTCTCGCGAGCCCTTTTCGACGTCAACCGACCAGATCGCCGCGTCCTTGCGTTGTCCGCGCACGAGACCAACTCCTGTTCGCATGACTGCGAACAGGAAGGCATAGAGCATGACGACGAGGGCGATGCGACCCGCAAAGAGAACTAGGTCGATCATGCGTTCCTCCTGAACTCGAGGTTCATGAGGCCAACGGTGATCAGGTCGCCGTCACGCAGCACGCACGAGTCGACATCAATGTTGTTCACCATGGTTCCGTTGGTCGAGCCGAGGTCGGTAATCGTCCAATTGCGTCCGTCGAAGGTTAGCTCGGCATGATGACGACTCACGTTCGGGTCGCGCAGGATTATGCCGTGAGGCGTGCGCTCGCGACCGATGACTGTGCTGGGGGCATTGCCAGTGTAGGTACGGCCGGTCTGGTGGTCTATCAAAAGGCAGGTAGGCACGTCGATGGGCTGACCCTGGGCAACTGGGGTTGCGTGACGAGGGTTCACAAGAGGAACGTTCCTGCGCTGCGTGGCAGGGACGTTGTATGCGCTGGGCGCGGGGATGGAGACGGGCGCCGGCGTCGGAGCAGGCGTCGGAGCCATCATAATTGAGTCCTCGTAGCCTGTGGGAGGCTGGTATTGGGAGGCGCCCGCGGAGCGATAGTCGTTGCCGAAGTCGGGCTGCGCGATCTCACCGGCGAGGGCGTCGTCGACGACCTCCTGGGGAATGACGCCGAGGCCGGCCGAGTTATCGGCGGGAACGCCGGAGATGTCGGGTGCGAACTCGCTCGCGCCTTCGCCTGCCGTGGGTGTCACATCGGCTACGGGAATCGGCGCGGGTGCCGCGCTTACGGGTGTGGCGGGTTCCGGTTGGTTCACTATGGGCATCTTCCTGACACCCTGCGCCTGATGACGCGAGGATACGGGACGAATGTGGCGAACCCTCTCGTCCTCGCGTGGGTCCTTGTTCTCTTGGCCAACGCCCGCAGCAGCCCCGCCGAGGCCGGCGGAACCCGCGAGAAAGCGCTCCTCTTCGGCACGCAGCTGCTCAAGCGTCTGAGCATCCACGTTCTCTGCGAAGACGGCGAACTTACCGCTCTTGAGGGAGGGGTCTACCATGAAGCGTGCGAGTGGCTGCCCCACGAACACATACCCTCTGCTCTGGGCCTGCGCCTCAGCAAAGGCGACAATCTCGTTCGTGAGTTGGTCGTATAGCGGTCGCATGGCGGAGTCGTCTGCGGGTGCCACAAGGATAGTGAAGAGAGCCGGAGCCGTATCGATCCCGTCAATCTCATATGTCTCGGACTCCATCTCGCGAACGGTGCGCTTCGCGAGCTTCTTGAAGGATATGGGTTCGGTGTAACCCTGAGGCGCCGCGCCAAACGCGTCGCTCACACGGCTCTCAAAGGTCTTAAGCAGGTTCATAGGTGTCCTCAACTTCCCACTCTTCATGTTGCGGACCTCTAATTGAGGTCGTAATGCACAGAAGCACACATAAGAGTAGCGCAACTACAACAGACTCCCAGCTTGGAGCAACCCATATACCGCCATTTTCCACTCTCAGCCCTACAAGTTGAAAGCCAATCAGGACGATTGCGCAGGTAACTTGTGATGCAATTCCCGCTGCCGTTCCCTCTCGCCAGCGACAGATCGCCGATCCCACCGCTGCTGCCACGACGCAGCCGAGCCCGAGTGCGAGCACGGAGGGCCGGGCGAGAGTGGCGGCGAGAAGGGATGCCGTGGTGCCCGCATCAAAGGTGCACGCGCGCGCACATATATAGAGGGTAGAAAGCGCCCATGCCGCGGCAGAAGTTGCTGCGGCATGGGCAGGGCCATAGGTGTATGCTGCGCCTGCAGACGCCCCGACAGGACTCCCGAGGGCCGATGCAAGCAGGAGGGTGGGAGTAGAGAGACGCTCGCGAATGCCGATCTTCAGCCACCAGACAAGCCAGATGACGCCTGTGACTGCCGGTAGAAGGAAGCTCGCGGCACTTGCGCCGGTCTCCGCCCCTCCCGCAGTGCTTCCCGTTGCCATCGCAAACGCGAGTGATACCACCACGAGTGCAGAACCCGAGGGAGGCCAAAGAGCGGCCAGACCCGCACAGAGCGTTGAGGCCAAAAGTGTCGGAGCGAGGCCAGCGGCGCGCGCAGCCCCCTCAACGCCCGCGCCAATGTCTGTTCCGGCGGTTTCCATTCCGCCGCCCGCCCCCGCAATGCCAAGCGCCGCGAGCACGCACGGGGCAAGCGTGAGCATCATGCAGAACGTGACTACTGCCGCGCTACCTCGCTCGATGGCGCCCGGCAACCACGGATAACGGTAGGAGAGGGGGAGGTCGCCGGGGTCCCACTCATCCTCCCCCTCGTCATCCGCTACGTCCTGAGACATGAGCCCGCGAATTGACGCGGCACCCGCTTCGGCGTTGCCAAGTCCGAAGGAAACCTCGTTCGCAAAGGCCTCGATCGAGGGGATGCGCATGGCCGGGTTGGGGTCAAGAGCCTGCATGATGGCCTCCTCGGCCATGCCCGCAAGCGCCGGGTCGATCTTCGAAAGCTTTGGCTTGGGTCCGCGCTCTATCTTGACGAGAGACTCCTCTGCCGTCGGAGCGACAAAGGGACTGCTGCCCGTGAGCGCCTGCCACACGACGACCGCCAGCGAGAACACATCGCAGCGCTCGTCGACCATGTCTCCCCTTATCTGCTCAGGCGGCATAAACCCAACGGTTCCGCCGCGCGCGCCGCCGTAGCCGGAGGCCGAGGCGAGCGAGGCCATGCCAAAGTCACAGAGCTTTACGGTCCCGGCATGGTTGATCATGATGTTCGAGGGTTTGATGTCGAGATGCAGCACGCCGTTCTCATGGGCGAACTGAAGCGCCTTCGCGACGGACTGCACGAGGTAGCTGCACTCGTCTGGGGTGAGCGTGCCGCCCTCCACTCGCGAGAGCAGCTCGGCGAGGGTGAGTCCGTCTACGTATTCCATAACGAGATAGGCACTCGTTTGATCGACTTCGAAGTCGAACATGGTGACGATGTTGGGATGCGCGAGCATGCTCGACGTTCGAGCTTCCGCGAGAGCCTCATCCATCGTGGAAGTCATCGTCTGGGGGCGGCCGTCCGCCGCTACTGATACTATCGGCATGCGCTTTATTGCCACTCGGCGCTGAAGTCGCGTGTCCCAGCAGGTGAGTACGGTGCCAAAGCCACCCGTGACGTTTGCAGACATGACGCGGTAGCGGCCCAGCAGCAGCGTGTCTGCCGGCCGCGAAACACCGTTCGTGCCCTGGCCATATCCCAGCCGGGACGAGGTGCCTTCGACGGGATACGCCTGTCCGGGTTCGGATGCGCTCTGCCGAGCACCGTTGCGATAGCTATGCTGATCGGACTGTCTCACGACTTGCCCCTGACGTATTTCGGTTACCTGCGTTTCATCTGCGTTATTACGCGTGGGGCGCCACCATGCGTTGGTAGGTGCGCGCTACCATTCTACAGCGCAGCGCGCCGTGGGTCACGTTGCGTGTCCCTCTCAACATACGGAGCTACGATTCCCCGTAATGATTCACGTGTGCATGGAATGGTTTTGCGAAGTAGGGTAACTTGATGGTTGCGAAGCGCGTGCGGTTAGTAGTAACATTTCATCTCACGCGGGCGTGGCGGAATTGGCAGACGCGTACGGTTCAGGTCCGTATGAGAGCAATCTCATGAAGGTTCAAGTCCTTTCGCCCGCACCATGAATGAGAGAGGGCGCCCCTGGTTACGACCGGGGGCGCCTTTTTGCCCTTCTGTCTCTCGGACGTTCCTGGCGAATCGGCCTGACGGCACAATCGAACGCGGCCCGGGGCCGACGCGTGACCCTAGTGGTTGTCCTCCTCGAAGTCAGACCAGCCGCTCTCGTCGTCGCTGTCGAAAAGGTCCCAGTCGCCTTCCTGCTTCTCGTGCTCTTTGAATTTCTGCTTTGTCCTGCGCTCGAGCACGATTGCGATTATGAGGAAGAAGATGATTCCGCCCACGACAAGGGCGAGCACTCCCTCCCTTGTGCCGAAGAGCCAACCGAAGAAGTTTGAAATAGCATCCATGCGATGCCCTTTCTGTTTGCGTTGAGGTATTGGCAAAAGCCGTTGCACGGCACAAGTATATACTTGATGGGCTACGCGGCGGCGCCTTGCGCGCCGCAGTTCGATACCGAAAAAAGGGGAAGCAAGATGCTCGACATCAAGTTCGTACGCGAGAATCCCGACGTCGTCGACAAGGCATGCGAGTCTCGTCAGAACGCTCACTGGGACCGCGAGAGGTTCTTCGAGCTCGACGAGGAGCGTCGCTCCGTCATCGCCGAGGTCGAGAAGCTGCAGGCAGACCGCAATACCATCTCGAAGCAGATCGGCCAGCTCATGCGCGAGGGCAAGAGGGACGAGGCCGAGGCCGCCAAGGCCCAGGTCACGGCAAACAAGGAGCGCATCGCAAGCCTGGGCGAGAAGCGCAGCGCCGTCGAGAAGCAACTGTTCGACCTGGTCGCGGCCATCCCCAACATCCCGCACGAGTCGGTGCCCTACGGCAAGGACGATTCCGACAACCCCGAGGTCCGCTCCTGGGGCGAGCCCACGCAGTTCGACTTTGAGCCCAAGGCTCACTGGGACCTCGGTCCCTCGACCGGCATGATCGACTTCGACCGCGGCGTCAAGCTCGCCGGCAGCCGTTTCTACCTACTTGGTGGCAATGGCGCCCTCATGGAGCGCGCGCTTATCAACTTCTTCATCGATCAGCACGTCAAGGCCGGCTTTAAGGAGTGGTGGCCGCCCGTCATCACCAACTACGACTCGCTCTTTGGCACGGGCCAGCTGCCCAAGTTCGACGAGGACCTCTTCCACGTCTCTGGCGGCATGTACCTCATTCCCACGGCCGAGGTCATGCTCACCAACATCCACCGCGACGAGACGCTCGACGCATCCCAGCTTCCGCTGCTCTACACCGCGTTCACGCCGTGCTTCCGCGAGGAGGCTGGCTCGGCCGGCCGCGACACGCGTGGCATCATTCGCGTGCACGAGTTCGACAAGGTCGAGATGGTCAAGTTCGCCAAGCCCGAGGATTCGATGAACCAGCTCGAGTCCATGGTGGAGGAGGCCGAGGCCTGCCTCAAGCTGCTGGGGCTCCCGTACCACGTGGTCACCCTCTGCACCGGTGACATTGGCTTCTCGGCTACCAAGTGTTACGACATCGAGGTTTGGCTTCCCAGCTACAACGCCTACAAGGAGATCTCCTCCTGCTCCAACTGCTGGGACTTCCAGGCCCGTCGCGCGAACATCAAGTACAAGGACCCCGCGGAGTTCAAGGGAACGCGCTACGTGCACACGCTCAACGGGAGTGGTCTTGCAGTCGGACGCACGATGGCCGCCATCATGGAGAACTACCAGAATGCCGACGGCTCCATCACCGTGCCCGAGGCGCTTCGTCCCTATATGCGTGGGCTGGAGGTCATCAGGCCAGAGGCGTAGCCGCATGCGTCTTTGGCGAACGCGCGGGCTTCCATGAGGCACCGCGCAAGGATCGCCCTGTGTGCGAACCTTGCCGTGCAGAGCCAGGGCGTCTTGTAAAATGCTTCCTAAAGAGTGGGCCCCGCCGTAGTACGGAGCCCACTTTCTATTAAAGAAATATAGAACACATGTTCTAGTTTTGCCGCTGGGAGGGTATAAAAATGTCATGACAAGCGAAGGGGGAGACATGGTTCGTGACTGTGATCAAATGAGAGTCCTGCGGCATGAATCCGAGGGTGGCGAGGCTCGAATTATCGAGTTTGTGCAAGAGGATGATGTGGCAAAGGTGAGAGAGGTCGTGCGCGGTTCCCTGGCGGCGGCAATCTACGGCACGAGCCCTCATGCTCATGAGGTGCGCATAAAGGCCAGTGAACTTAGGGTGTTTTCAAATCTAATGAACGAAGCGGATGGCCTCGGCGCGATGCGCTTGTTTTTTGGCGACGGCAACCGGGTGTTGCTCGATTTGCAGGACTGGCTGGGTGCTCATGGGATTGCCTTCGAATACTCTTCTCCGAGTGGTTGGGGAGCGAGTTTTAGGGGTTTTCCAGGGTAGATTCTTCTTGTACCAAATCCTAGGTGTCGGAGCACGGGCAATGGTATGCGGCGTTGAACAAAAAAGAAGAGCCTCTTTCGAGACTCCTCTTTAATTTCAATGGTGCGGCGTACAGGATTCGAACCTGTGACGTTCTGATTCGTAGTCAGACCCTCTATCCAGCTGAGGTAACGCCGCGTTGCAGTAATTAAAATGCCACTCTTGAAAAGGGGAGTCAAGCGAGAAATGAAAAAATTTGCGCAAGCAAGATCTACCCGTCTTTTAACTGGCGTTTTATGGCAAGAAATGAGGAAGAATAGTGGTGTTGCCTTGAGGCGAGTGGGTATTTGAGTGGTTGGGAAAGGTTGTCTTGCGAGTTGGTGCATCGCGAGCGCTGTCGGTTTTTCTAGAAAAAAGGGGCAACCCCACGGTTGCCCCTACTATCCTAACGCCGTAACCGTGCAGCTACCCCAGACTTTGGGTGCCAGGTTCGTACGTAATCGTCTGGCGGAGAGCTGGGGATTCGAACCCCAGATAGTCTTTGGGACTATACTCGCTTAGCAGGCGAGCACCTTCGGCCTCTCGGTCAGCTCTCCAAATGTGTGCTTAGGCATGATACCTCACAAAGCCCAATTCTCACAACATTATCTTGAGAAAGAAAAAAATTCATCTACCGTTACGTCGTTCCGATGGTCGCGTATCGCTTGCCACGAGAAGCGACGTGCGAACTCGGCCGCATTGATTGCTTCTCCGCGTCCTGCGAGATCCAATGCCTGCGCCATTCTGCCGATGATATCCTCGGGGCGGATTCCCACCTCTTGCAGCTCGCCAAGGTTCATGTCCCGGTCGCGCTTGGCGAGGCGTCTGCCGTCACTGGCGACCAGAAGCGGGACGTGCCCGTAGTGGGGTGGATCAAATCCAAGCAGGCGCGCGAGGTAAATCTGTCGTGCCGATGACGAGAGGAGGTCGCGCCCACGAACGACCTGATTGACTCCCATGAGGCAGTCATCCACCGCCACTGCGAGTTGGTAGGCAATCACGCCATCGCTTCTTCGTACGAGGAAGTCGCCGCAATCCTGGGCGAGAACCTCACGCCGCCGCCCGTAGCCGAGGTCATCGAAGCAAATCATGCCCGAGGGATCGTCTGCCTCGGGCACGCGTAGCCGCGCTGCGGGCTGGCGTGAAAGACTTTTCTCCGCAATCTCCCTGCTCGTAAGGTTGCGACAGGTGCCGCCATATACGTAGGTTCCGTCCGAGGCATGCGGCGCGGACGCTGCGTGAAGCTCGGAGCGGGTGCAGAAGCACGGATAGACGAGTCCGCGTTCGGCGAGTTTCTCGAGAGCATCGTTGTACGCATCGATTCGTTCGCTCTGATAGTAGGGGCCTTCGTCCCAGTCAAGGCCGAGCCACTTAAGGTCTTCGATCACCAGACGGGCCCTCTCTGCATTCTTTGCGCGTGGGTCGAGGTCTTCGATGCGCAGGACCATTCGTCCGCCTGCGCTTCGCGATGACGCCCACGCAATAAGCGCAGCGAAGGCATTGCCGAGATGCATGCGACCAGAGGGGGAAGGGGCGAACCGCCCGACGATTTGTTCTCTGTTCATAGCCATGAACTACATGGTAGCCCTTCATATGGAACAGCGTTTCCCGGCTTCATGCGGTGGATTAGGGCCATGGCTGCGATCGGTGCAATGCGCGCGCGACCTCTGCGCCATGTCTAAAAGCCGCCTTCATTCGCCTAAAAAAATGATTGTACTCAGCAGATACAAAGTATTGGATAATCACAAAATATAATGCAGATAAATACAGAATACGATACACCTGACCTTTGGAAACAAAAAATCGACCGTTTAGAGAATCCAATAAAATCGCAACACAATTTGCTGTGGAGGAGTATAGTTTTAGGTTCGTTAGGAGAGGCGGCTCCGGCCGCTTTGCACTTTTGCGAACCAATCTGGAGGAGAGAACATGTCTTACGACAAGCCCAACCGCGTCGTCATCGCGCTCGGCGGCAACGCACTCGGCGACACCCCCGAGGAGCAGATCGCTCGCGTCCGCGCCGCTGCCCCCACGCTGCTCAAGGTCATCGAGCAGGGCAACGAGATCATCATCACCCACGGTAACGGCCCGCAGGTCGGCATGATCCAGAAGGCCTTCACCTTCGCCAACCAGACCGACTCCAAGATCCCGACCATGGACCTGCCCGAGTGCGGCGCCATGTCCCAGGGCTATATCGGCTACCACCTGCAGCAGGCCATCGGCGCCGCCATGCACAAGGAGTACAAGCGCTGGCACGTCGCCTCCGTCGTCACCCAGATCGAGGTTGACCCCGAGGATCCTGCGTTCGAGAACCCCACCAAGCCCATCGGCGCGTTCCTCACCAAGGAGCAGGCTGACGCCGAGAAGGCCGCCCATCCCGAGATGCAGTTCGTCGAGGACTCCGGCCGCGGCTACCGTCGCGTCGTCGCCTCGCCGCAGCCCAAGAAGATCGTCGAGTACGAGAGCATCCTGAACCTCCTCGACAACGAGTTCATCGTCATCGCCTGTGGCGGCGGCGGCATCCCCGTCGTCCGCGACTACTCCGACAAGGGCACCTACAAGGGCGTCGCGGCTGTCATCGACAAGGACATGGGCGGCGAGCTTCTCGCCGAGGACTGCCACGCCGACACCCTCGTCCTGCTCACCGCGGTCGACCACGTTGCCATCAACTTCGGCAAGCCCGACCAGCAGGACCTCGTCGACGTCACCGTCGAGGAGGCCAAGAAGTACGTCGCCGAGGGCCAGTTCGGCAAGGGTTCCATGGAGCCCAAGGTTATGGCCGGCATCAAGTTTGCCGAGTCTCGTCCGGGCCGCAGCTGCATCATCGGCTCCCTCGAGAAGGCTGCCGAGGCCATGGCCGGCCTCTCTGGCACCCGCATTCACGCGTAGGACGCTCTCGTCTGGGGCAGTCATCGCACGTAAGCGATTGCCAGCTTAGATGTAACAAGGGCCCGCGGTGGCGTCTGCCATCGCGGGCTCTTCTCATGTTGCTCAATCGGGTGCTTGTCTTATCAAGACGTTCGTGCCTCGCGATTGTCCTCTGCTCGCCAATCCCCGAACGGGACCGGTGGGGGTCCAACTTCTGTCTGTACGTCTTACGTGTGCACTCGTTGCGCTGAGGCCCGGTTGGCGAGGACGTGTTCGGGGCCAATCTGCGCTGGTTCGTTGGCATTCGCGCCCGATCTACGCTGCCAAGGGCAGCGCCGCCCTTTTGAGGTCCTCTCTGTCAGAATCAATCTTCAGTGCAGATGCTGCTTTCACTTGGACGAAATATGGGTAAAACTGAATACCCGGTGGCACCGACCGCGTTGGGCGTGCTGGACGCCGCCCGTAGTTGTGGCGTGGGCTTCTCCCGCACCATCGGCCATAAGTTGTCGTACGTCTAGGGAACGGCGTCGTGCAAAGGAAGGATGCATCGTGTTTAAGGCAGAACGACAGATGGATCCAGGGTTCGTGCTCGGAAGCCCCGAGCTCGTCTGCCGCTGGAGACTTGCCAACCGCACGCTTCCGTTGGAGAACCGTCACCTTCGCGCGCTTGGGAATCGCATGCTCTCGAGCGGCTCCGTCTCGACCGAGCTCGTCGCCTGGGCAAAGCAGCACATCGAATGGACCCTCGCGGATGGCTCGGCCGCTCATCCCAATGGCGTTCTCATGATCGTAGTCGACGAGGCGGGTAGGGCGGCAATGTCGGTCGGGCCATACGAGGGGCTTGCCGACACGCGCATGCCCGCGCTTCTCGCCCGTGTCGACCTGGCCGAGCGCGAGGCGGACGAAACCGGGGTCGCTCCGGAATCACTGTGGGTAGACACTGACGAGGGGCTCCTCTGGGGACTGAACGAGTCGTGCTGTCCGTCGGGAGCCTCCTCCTTAATTGAAGATCTCGCGCGTACCGTTGGAATCCGGGTCACGCGCCAACCAAACCTTCTTGAGGAGGTTCGCTGCGGACTCGTCACCTATCGCGAGGCGTTTATCGTCTCTGATGAGTTTGGCGTCGTCGTGCCTGCAGGCGGTGTTGGCAATATGGGCCGGCGCTTCGCCGAGGGCTATGCCAGGCTTCTCTCCAAGGCGAGGGCGTAGGCTCGAGGCAATCGTGCATGCTTGGCCAGGTGGTGCCGAGCGACCGCGACGAAGACCGTGCACGACATCATCGCACCATGCGTGAGCACGGTGTTCATGTAGCAATTGAAGAGTGTTGTAATCCCTACTAAAAATAAGGTATTTTCACCTGCCGTTTTCTCGTCACAATGCCGTGCTTTTGAGAGATAATTCTGGATGTGTGTGACATGCGTGCGTGGCCGTCTGCGTTGCGGGCGCGTGTGACAAGCCTATACAGCGGACGCAGCGATTGCGCCCGATGGCAATGCGTAAGGAGAGGATATGGCAAGGAAATTCAAGTCGATGGACGGCAACGAGGCCGCAGCTTGGGTCTCGTACGCCTTCACTGAGGTGGCGGGCATCTACCCGATCACCCCATCGAGCCCCATGGCCGACCACGTCGACCAGTGGGCGGCCAAGGGTCTGAAGAATGTCTTCGGCACCCCGGTCAAGGTCGTCGAGATGGAGTCCGAGGCGGGCGCCGCGGGCACCGTTCACGGCTCGCTTGGCGCTGGTGCGCTCACCACCACCTACACCGCCTCGCAGGGTCTGCTCCTCATGATTCCCAACATGTACAAGATTGCGGGCGAGGGCCTGCCCGGCGTCTTCCACGTCTCCGCACGTACCGTCGCCTCCCACGCCCTCAACATCTTCGGTGACCACTCCGACGTCATGGCCTGCCGCCAGACCGGCTTCGCCATGCTCGCCGAGGGCAACGTCCAGGAGGTCATGGACCTCGCTCCCGTCGCCCACCTCGCTGCCATCGAGGGCAAGGTGCCGTTCCTGAACTTCTTCGACGGCTTCCGCACCTCCCATGAGATCCAGAAGGTCGCCACCTGGGACTTCGACGACCTCGCTGACATGCTCGACATGGACGCCGTCCAGGCCTTCCGTGACCACGCGCTCAACCCCGAGCACCCGCACGCCCGCGGCAGCCACGAGAACGGCGACATCTTCTTCCAGCACCGCGAGGCCTGCAACAGCTACTACAACGACCTTCCCGCCGTCGTCCAGAGCTACATGGACAAGATCAACGAGAAGCTCGGTACCAACTACCACCTGTTCGACTACTATGGCGCCGATGACGCCGACCGCGTCGTCGTCTGCATGGGCTCCTTCTGCGACACGCTCGAGGAGGTCATCGACTACCTCAACGCCCATGGCGAGAAGGTCGGCCTGATCAAGGTCCGTCTGTACCGTCCGTGGTCCATCAAGCACTTCATCGAGGCTCTGCCCAAGAAGGTTGAGTCCATCGCCGTTCTCGACCGCACCAAGGAGCCCGGCTCCATCGGCGAGCCCCTCTACCAGGACGTCGTTACCGCTCTCTACGAGGAGGGCATGACCGAGATCCCCGTCGTCGGCGGACGCTACGGCCTCGGCTCCAAGGACGAGCCCCCCGCGGCAGCATTTGCCGTCTACAAGGAGCTCGAGAAGGACGAGCCCAAGCGCGAGTTCACGATCGGCATCGAGGACGACGTCACGCACCTCTCTCTGCCCATGGACCCGGCGGCTCCCAACACGGCTGCAGAGGGCACCATCGAGTGCAAGTTCTGGGGCCTTGGCGGTGACGGCACCGTTGGCGCCAACAAGAACTCGATCAAGATCATCGGCGACCACACCGACAAGTACGTCCAGGCCTACTTCCAGTACGACTCCAAGAAGACCGGCGGCGTCACCATCAGCCACCTTCGCTTTGGCGACTCCCCGATCCGCTCGCCGTACTACGTCACCAAGGCCGACTTCGTCGCCTGCCACAACCCCAGCTACATCATCAAGGGCTTCAAGATGGTCCGCGACGTCAAGCCGGGCGGCTCGTTCCTCGTGAACTGCCAGTGGAGTGACGAGGAGTTCGCCGAGCACATGCCCGCGACGGCCAAGCGCTACATCGCCGAGAACGACATCAACGTCTACCTGATCGACGCCATCGACCTTGCGGCCAAGGTCGGCATGGGCAAGCGCACCAACACGGTGCTCCAGTCCGCCTTCTTCGCGCTCGCCCAGGTGCTGCCCGCCGAGGAGGCCCTGCAGTACATGAAGGACGCGGCCGAGAAGTCCTACGCCAAGAAGGGCCAGGCCATCGTCGAGGCCAACTGGAAGGCCATCGACGCAGGTGCCACCGCCTTCCACAAGTTCGAGGTTCCCGCCGACTGGGCGAGCGCCACGGACGAGGAGAAGGAGGTCGTGCTCGAGGGCCGCGAGGCCATCGTCAAGCAGGTGAAGGAGCTCCTCACCCCGATCAACAAGATGGACGGCGACAGCCTGCCCGTCTCCGCGTTCAGCGCAAACCCCGACGGCCAGTGGGAGCTCGGCGCCTCCGCCTACGAGAAGCGCGGCACCGCGGTCGTCGTCCCGCACTGGGATGACACCAAGTGCATCCAGTGCAACAACTGCGCATACGTCTGCCCGCACGCGACGATTCGCCCGTTCGCGATGACGGCGGAGGAGGCTGCGGCCGCACCTGCCAACACCCGTATGGTCGACCTCAAGGTCCCCAAGGACACCGGCTACAAGTTTGGCATCACGGTGAGCCCGCTCGACTGCATGGGCTGCTACAACTGCGTCTACGTCTGTCCCGTCGACGCCCTCGAGATGGTTCCTCAGGAGCAGGAGCTTCCCGAGCAGGAGGTCTGGGACTACGCCGTCAACAAGGTCACCGAGAAGACCGAGCTCGCCTCTGACAAGAACGTCAAGGGCTCCCAGTTCCACAAGCCGCTGCTCGAGTTCTCCGGCTCCTGCGCCGGCTGCGCCGAGACCGCCTACGCGCGTCTCGTGACCCAGCTCTTCGGCGACCGCATGTTCATCTCCAATGCCACCGGCTGCTCCTCCATCTGGGGCAACCCCGCGGCCACCTCGCCCTACACGGTCAACGCCTGCGGCCACGGCCCGGCGTGGAACAACTCGCTCTTCGAGGACAACGCCGAGCACGGCCTCGGCCTTGCGCTTGGCTACGAGGCCGAGCAGGAGCGTCTCGTCGCCGCGACCCAGGAGCTCGTTGCCGCCGACGGCGTGAGCGACTCCTTCAAGGCTGCCGCCCAGGCCTGGCTCGACTCCCGCAACACCGCGGCCAGCAAGACTGCCGCTGCGGACTACGTCGCCGAGCTCGAGGCAAACGGCTCCGACGCCGCAAAGGCGATTCTCGCCGACAAGGCGTTCCTCACCAAGAAGTCCTTCTGGATCTTCGGTGGTGACGGCTGGGCGTACGACATCGGCTTCGGCGGCCTCGACCACGTGCTTGCCTCCGGCAACAACGTGAACGTCTTCGTCTTCGACACCGAGGTCTACTCCAACACCGGCGGCCAGGCCTCCAAGGCTTCCAACATCGGTCAGGTCGCGCAGTTTGCGGCGGCCGGCAAGGAGACCAAGAAGAAGTCCCTCGCCGAGATCGAGATGAGCTACGGCTACGTCTACGTCGCCCAGGTCGCCATGGGTGCTAACCCCGCCCAGACCCTCAAGGCCATTGCCGAGGCCGAGGCCTACGACGGCCCGTCCCTCATCATCGGCTACAGCCCCTGCGAGATGCACTCCATCAAGAAGGGCGGCATGATGCACTGCCAGTCCGAGATGAAGAAGGCAGTCGAGTGCGGCTACTGGAACCTCTTCCGCTTCAACCCTGCCGCGCCCGAGGGCAAGAAGTTCACGCTCGACTCCAAGGAGCCGAAGGGTGGCTACCAGGAGTTCCTGATGAACGAGGCTCGCTACAGCCGCCTCACGCAGGAGTTCCCGGAGCGCGCCGCGGAGCTCTTCGAGAAGAACGAGAAGAGCGCCATGGATCGCTACCAGCACCTGCTCAAGCTCAAGGAGATGTACTCCGCGTAAGCGAGATTGACCGCGGTCGCGGGGCATTCTGCCTCGCGACCTGTGGAGAGCTGCTGAGTCGGCGTGACATCTCGCGCAACCGCGTGTGGTTCGCGTGATTGCGCAAAGCTCATGAGAGGGACCCCGCCCGAGTGCGGGGTCCCTTGCTTTCGAAAGGATTGCGCGTTTTTCGAAACTTCTCGCAGTCCTGCCTAGTGGGGCACCCGTCGCTAAACCCCGCCGAGAGACTCCTTGCCGCCCGCCCCGGAGCGCAAAATGCCGCCGAGTGAATTTTTTCGGCGCAAAACACGTCCGCGTGTACGCACAGAGTTGTTTTGCGCTGAAAAAAGTGTACACGCGAGCCACCTTTGCGCTGGTGGCTCCGCGAGGACAAGTCAACTCTGGCAGAGCAAACCATAGTAAGGAATTTCTTCCGGTCGAGGCATGCGACAAGGGCTCTGTGCGTTGTTCACAAGCGCGAGACGCCATCTGCAAGTGCCGCCACGGCTCGTGCCACCGCGCCATGGGTGCGCCCGGTGCGATCGGGTGAACCCGAACTGCTCTATACTCCGCGGAAGCCCCTGCCCACGATCTCGGAGCTGCTTACGATGGTGATGAAGGCACCAGGGTCGTTGTCACGGAGAAACACGCGCAGCTGCTTGGCCTCGCTGCGCGAGAGCACGCTCACGAGCACCTGCTCTCGCCGGCCCGAGAACCCGCCGCGCTCCTCTCGGATGGTGGCCGTGCGGTGCAGCTCCTTCACCAGAAACGCGAGGACGCGCTCGGGATCCTCGCTGATCACGGTGCACACCTTGCGTTGGTTAACGCTCTCGATAACGGTGTCCACCACGAACGACTTGCCGATGAGGCCCAGCACGCAGTAGAGCCCGGTGCGCGGCCCGAAGAGCACGAACGCGGAAGCGACAACCGAGGCGTCCACCACGAGCAGCGCTTTGCCAATTTCGAGGGGGCTGTACTTTCTCAGGATCATCGCGAGAATGTCGGTTCCGCCCGTCGATGCGCCGATGTTGAACACGAGCGCGCTTCCGATGGCGGGCAGAAGCACGGCAAAGGCCAGTTCGAGTAGGGTGTCGTTGGTGAGCGGCTGTGCAAGCGGTATCAGCCATTCGAATACCATCGTGTAGCCCGAAAGCGCGAGTGACGAATAGACTGTCCAACCCATCGTCTTCTTGTCGAGAAAGACGAGCCCAAGTACAACGAGCAGGCCGTTGATGATCCACATGAACGTACTGACGGGATAGGTGGGGAAAAGCGAGGAGAGCACGATGGAGACTCCCGAGGTGCCGCCCATCGCAAAGTGGTTGGGAGACTTGAACACGACAATCCCTAGCGCGCTGAGCATGAGTCCTGCGTTCAGCACGAGAAAGAATCGTGTGCGAGTGGGCTTCTCCCGGCGGCGCGAGATTTGCTCTGCCTCCTCAATCTCCTGTTCGGAGAGTTGTTCCTGCAGGGTCTGCATTACGCTCCTATTCCGCGTTGGGTGATGGTTGCCGCGCGCTGGACGTCAGCATGCGCGGACGGCGACTTGACGCAATTCTCCGCATTCAGAGGCTGCTTCGAATGAATAAAGAAGTCAATAGACTTTCGCGGACTCTTCCTTATACGTCCACAAATGGCCGCAACGGGGTAGAATGGCAACGTTGATGGTTGTCGCGGCTAATCCTGCCAGGGGTCTGTCGCTCGTGCTACCTGGCGGCGTCTGGAGGTCTTTAGTGAGTACCGCACGTAACCAATCCTCGACCGACTCTATCCTGGGCGCGCGTCGTACGGCGCGCATCGCCATGATTGCGGCGCTCTATGCGTCGCTCACGCTCGTTGCGATGCTCTTTCTCGGAGGCCTTGCCTGGGGTCCCGTGCAGTTTCGCATCTCCGAGGCGATCTGCGTGCTCGCCTTGCTTACGTTCGACGCCGTTCCGGGTCTTACGCTTGGCTGCATCATTGCCAACGTTGCCAACATCGCGCTTTCTGGCGTGGGCACCATCGGCATGCTCGACGTTGTCTTCGGATCGCTTGCAACGTTCCTTGGCGCGCTCTTCTCTTGGCGCTTTCGCGATAGGCCGGCCGTTGCCGTGCTCGGGCCCGTGCTGGCAAATGCGCTGATTGTTCCGGCATACCTTCCGCTCATGCTCCAGGGCATGGGTTTCTACACCATCCCCTTCACATCCATCTCGCTTGACGGGGCATACCTGCCTATGTACCTCTTTGGTTTCGTGGCAACGGGCATCGGCGAGGCAGTCGTCCTCTATGCGCTTGGGCTTCCGCTCTACCACGCGCTTGCCAGGACATCCCTCGCCGAACGGATCGCCTCTGACACCGAGGCACAGACCGAGAGCGAAAGGGATTAGAAGAATTGAACCCCGTAATCGTCATCCCCTCATATTGGGCCAAGACCGACGAGCCTACGCAGATCGGCGAGATAGGCGTCTACGATCATGTGACGCCGATCACCAAGCCGGTTCCGGAGCTCGAGACCTGCCTTGGATCGCTGGAGAAGGTTCGCGGGGTGCTTCGTGTCATCGTTCTTCTGGTGGCGCCATCTGACTGCGAGGAATCGGCGCGCTCTCGTGTCAACGGCATCTGTCGCATGCACACGAGCCTCAATCCTATCGTGGTGGGTTCTCGTGAGGCGTCGCTTATTCGTGAGGTGGTCGAGGAGGCTGCGCCGCGCATGGACGGCGAGTCGATCGCGCTTCGCGGGTATGGAGCAATCCGCAACATGGGCCTTGCGGTGGCCTCGATTCTCGGTCACGACGTCGTAGTCTTTCTCGATGACGACGAGGTGGCGATTGACGAGGACTTTCTCATCAATGCGGCCTATGGCCTCGGCTCGGTCACGCGCCAGGGTCTTCCCATCGCCTGCAAGAGTGGCGTCTACCTCAACGGTCGTGGTTCGCCCTACGCCAATACCGAAAAGCCCGCATGGTCGGAGCGGTACTGGTCGAAACGCATCGAATTCAACCAGTGGATGCATCGTGCGCTTTCGGGCACACGCGTCTCTCGCTCCAACATCCTGTGTGGCGGCTGCTTCGTCGTCGCGGCAGATGCGTTTTCGAGGGTGCCGTTCGATCCCACCATCAGCAGGGGTGAGGATCTCGACTACCTATTCAACCTTCGTATGAATGGGTTTGACGTCTGGTTTGACAACGCGTGGCGCGTGAATCACATGCCCCCCGAGGTTCCGAGCCGCGCGGAGCGCTTCCTGCAGAACGTGTACCGCTGGAGCTATGAGATCGAGAAGATCAAGGCAGCTAACGCTCGCGTTGGGTTGCGCAAGATATCCGCAGAGTCGCTCAGGCCCTACCCTGCATGCTGGCTCACCGACGAGGCGCACCGCCGCATCTCGCTCACGGCGCTCCGTCGCGCCATTGCCGGCCCGGAGCGCTCCACGTACCTGAGGATCTTCCTGTTCGAGCATCGTCGTGCCCGCGTGTGGGCGAGCTCGGTTGCGTCGACCTACTTCTCCTTCCTCACCCACTGGCCGCGCGTCATTTCGACCCTGTGGGACAACAAGCTTCTGGCCAAGCGCCTGCTCTCCATGGCAACTCCCGGGCCAGTCAATAGGGGGGAGCGTGCGTGAGGCGCTGGATATACACTCACTTTGGATCTACCATTCACGTCATCCTCGCCCTTGCGACCGTTCTGCTCTTGGCCGTGCTCTCGTGGGGTCTCATATCGAGTAACTTGCTCGCGGCGGTGTTTGCCGGCGCTGGGCTAGCGATAGACATCGTGCTTGCTGGATCCAGCCTGCTCATTCCAGACGATCTTCGCTCCCAGGCAACGGAGCGCACTCTGCGCGTAGCCTCTGGCACCCTCTCCCACATGGCTGGCGGTCTCACGCCCGAGAACTGCGTTGCCGTGTGCCAGCTCCTCCTACCCGAGACCACGGCCTCTGCCATAGCCATGACGAATGAGACCGCGACCCTCGCCTACGTTGGAGCGGACGTCATGAGTGCCCACACGGGCGAGCCGAACTCGGCGCCCACCATGGAGGTCGTCGCGAGCGGTCGCATGCAGACCTTCAACTCGCTCGACAAGGACGAGCCCGCGGGTGGTGCCGTTGCGGGGGAGTGGGACGGCTCGGCTGACGCGGGGGAGGCGGAGCGGCACTACCCTATCGGCATTATTGTCCCTTTGATGGTGTCTGACCATACCGTGGGTACGATAAAGTTCTACTATCGCTTTGGCCGCGAGGTCGATCGAACCCAACTCACCATCGCTCGAGGATTTGCGGAGCTCGTATCCACTCAGCTCTCGGCCTACGAGCTTGACCGTCAGGCGGAGCTTACTGCGCGCGCTGAGGTAAAGGCGCTGCAGGCGCAGATCAATCCCCACTTCCTCTTCAACACCCTCAACACAATCGCGGCACTTACCCGCACGGATCCGACTCGCGCACGAGACGTTCTGCGTGAGTTTTCCTCGTTCTATCGCCGTACACTCGAGAGCAGCAGTCAGACGCTCATTCCCCTTTCCGAGGAGCTTGAGCAGACGCGACGCTACCTTACCATCGAGCGTGCGCGCTTCGGGGAGGATCGCATCGTCGAGACCGAGTCGCTCGAGGCGGGCTGCGAAAGGGTGATGGTTCCCGGCTTCATCGTACAGCCGATCGTCGAGAACGCCGTCCGCCACGCCATGCGAGACGAGGGTCCGCTTCGCATCGACATCCAGGCCGTTTTTGACGGCGATGACGTAATGCTCGCCGTGGTCGACGACGGCAATGGAATGGACGAGTCGGTGGCTGAGCGCCTGCTCGAGGGGTCCTCGCAGAATTCGTCTGGCTCTGACAGGGGCACAGGGATTGCCTTGCGCAACGTGGCCGAGCGCATCGAGCGGTTCTACGGCAGGGGTTCCGGCGTCGAGATAATGAGCAAGGTGGGCGAGGGAACGAGCGTGACGCTGCGTCTCGTGGGCGCCACTCTGCAGGTGCGTCATCCCTGAAGCTGAAGCGCACAAGGAACGACGTTCGAAAACCCGCATGGGGCAAGTTTTCTTCGCCGTGCGTTAGACGGTTGAGCCCACTAAAGGTAAGATAGCTGACGTTGGACATTTTTGTCCGTTTGATATCTTCGCCCGGTTTGGGCTTCAGAAGGTTAGGTGATGTACTTGAACGCTCTCATCGTCGACGACGAGGCTCCGGCACGCTCCGAGCTCAGGTTCCTACTCGAAGAGACGGGGCGCGTGGAGAAGATCTCCGAGGCGTCCAATGCTCGCGAGGCTGTTGAGGCCCTCGTGAGGAGCAAGGAGGGCACAGACGCCCGTACTGACGTAATCTTCCTGGACATTTCAATGCCTAAGACCTCTGGCATGCAGTTGGCTGAGGCGCTCCACAAGCTCAAGAACCCACCTGCTGTCGTCTTTGTGACGGCGTACAGCGAGTATGCCCTCGACGCATTTAATGTCGATGCGGTTGACTACCTCATGAAGCCCGTCGAGACCGATCGGCTCAAGCATGCTCTTGACAAGGTCGAGGGGCGTCTTAGCCCCAGCAACCCTCGCAACAACACCGAGCGCATCCCGGTGGAAAAGGGTGGTCGCAAGGTCTTCGTGTCCGTCGACCTGATTCGCTACATCGAGGCGAAGGACGACTACTCCTGCATCTATACCGACCAGGATAGGTTCCTCTCCACTATCTCGCTTGCCAAGCTCGAGCAGAAACTTACGCCGCACGGGTTCTTCCGCGTGCATCGTGGCTACATCGTCAACCTCGAGCACGTCGAGGACGTCGAGGTAATCTCGAGCGGCATCCTGCAGCTCGGTCTCAAGGGCGTGGAGGACAAGAAGATCCCCGTTTCGCGCCGCCGCGTCGTCTCCCTCAAGCGGGCCCTCGGAATCTAGGCACAGCTGACCCGACACCTTCTGACGCCCTCTGATCCCGCGTTCCCAGATCTGGAGTCCCATGCGCTACGACATCATCTCCGACACCCACGGTTACCTCTCGCCTGAGCTTTTGCGGGCGCTCGAGGGGGCCGACATCATCGTGCACGCGGGCGACATCTGCTCCGAGTCTGACTATTACAAGCTGTGCGACATTGCCATGGTGCACGCCTGCTCGGGCAACAACGACTACGCATACTCGTACGGGCCCTTCGTCTCGAGGCTCACGCGCTTCTATTCGGAGGGCCACCGCTGGGAAATCTGCCACTATCGCGAAAGGCTTGACCTCGAGACGTGTGAAATCGCCATCTGCGGACACACTCACAAGCCGTTTGTCGAGCGCGATCGGCGCACGGGCGTCCTCGTCATGAACCCTGGCAGCCCCACCTTTCCGCGCTCTGTCGGTCCCACGATTGGACGCATCGAGATTGTCGACGATAGGGTTGAGACCGCGCGCATCATTCGTTTGGATGAGGGAGACTAGGGGCTGAAGGCTGGCGACGGCAAAGAGGACCCTGGTAGATCTAAGCCAAGGAATCTCGGTTCAATTCGTCGTATCATCCCGCCCGCAGCATTGTCGTGTGACGGACGGATGCTTGTGTCACCAGTGCTTGTCTTGCTGACTATTTGCTAAATGTGAGCCTCGATGCCGGCAACCAGATCGGCCTTGGGCATGTTGCCAACCATCGTGTGCACAAGCTTGCCGTCTTTGAATAGCATAATCGTCGGTATGGAGACGATCTTGAATCTCTGCGCAAGCTCGCTTTCTTCGTCAACGTTGCACTTGTAGAGGACGACCTTCTCGGACAGCTCCTCGGCGACCTGCTCAATCACGGGACCCAGTGCACGGCAGGGTCCACACCACGATGCCCAGAAATCAACAATAACCGCCCTCTCGCTCTCGGCAACAACGGTGTCGAAGTTCTCTGTGGTGATTGCGTCTGCCATCACGTCTCCTTTGCGCGATGGAGCATGCCTCGTTGTGGCATGCTCCAGTTTGCCCATTTAAGTCCTTATACCCATATGTGCCCGATTGTCGCGCTAGAATCAACTACGAAAACATGAGGCGAGGAGCGAGAATGGCACAAGATTCCCTACCACAGACGTCGGCATCACCCTTGCCGACGGGCCGCCGGCATCAGGCGCCGGTGTCGCCCGCACAGGGGGCGCCCGCGCGCACGCAGGCTTTCGTGGAGAAGAGCAGGGCGGAGCTCGAGGCCCTGGCGCAAGAGGGGCTCGTCATGGCTGGAAACTCATTCTCCTCGGTGCTCTTCCTCAAGTGCGAACGCTCCTCGGTCGACGCCTCGTCCGCCGACGATGCGACCTCCTTCCCCGACAGCGCCGACGTCGGTGCTCCCGCACCCCTCCCGCTTTCCGGGGAGGACGGCCGCGCCCTCCGCGCGTCACTCGTCGCCCTTGGCTATGCCCCCGAGGATTGGGTCGCGCTCTCCACACTCACCGACGATGGCTCGCCGCTCTACCCCATGCAGCTTCGTCGCGCGATCTGCGCGCTTGACCCTCAGACGGTGGTGGCGTGCGACGCCCCGTCGGCGCAGCTCCTTCGCGAGACCTATGCGGAAGAGCTTCCCGACCTGCAGGACCTTAGTCAGGCCATGCTGGACGAAGGCGTTGTCGCGCAGGTGCTCGGCATGCGCCTCATGAACCTCGGCGACTTTGCGGCCGCCCTGCCTGACCCGCACCAGAAGCAGGTCATGTGGGCACGTCTCAAGAAGCTTCGTCCGCTCGGCGAGCCCTACTAGCCTGGCGTGCCCGGCTGGACCCCACATTCTTGTTAGTCGGCGTGCACTCCCGACCGTACACTCGGTGGGGTTTCACGCCGAGTGTACACCCCCGACCGTACACTCGGTGGGGTTTCGCGCCGAGTGCGCACCCCCGACCGTACACTCGGTGGGGTTTCGCGCCGAGTGCGCACCCCCGACCGTACACTCGGTGGCATTTCCAACCGAGTGCGCACCCCCGACCGTACACTCGGTGAGGTTTCTCGCCGAGTGCGCACTCCCTGCGCCGCGGGGCCGATCGGGGCCGTGCGTTCGGCTGCGATTGGCGCCCGGAGGCCACGGCGCGCGCCCGTACGCGTTAAGATAAGAGGCACAGTCTGGCGCCGCGGCGGGCCGCGGCGCCACAACAAACCCGCCGGACCAGTCCGGCTCAAGCAGAGGAGCAAAGCATGGCAGACGTTCCCGCACCCATCGACGCGACCCAGACCCCTGAGTGGCGCGCCCTGCAAGAGCACTTCGACCGCATTCAGAGCTCGGGCGTGGGCCTGAAGTCCTGGTTTGCGAATGACCCCCAGCGC